>JAFGQF010000208.1 GCA_016935775.1 Caldifarciminota bacterium | reverse complement strand
GGCCGCGCGCCCCAGCGGCTCTCGACGAGCCAGTCGGGAACCACGGTCGAGTCGAGTTCGACTTCGCTCCAGTCCACCGGCGGCGGCGACAACTCGACGCCGAGCATCTCGGCGTAGCGCCGCTCCTGCTCCTCGAGCCGCTCGACCCGCTCGCGCAGCTCGACGATCCGCGCGTGCTCGGCCTCGAGCCGGGCATTGCGCTCTTCGAGGTAGCCGAGCCGGGCGAGCCGGTAGAACCCGGTACCGGCCAGCACCAGCGCGGCCAGCACCACCGCGCCGAGCACTGCCGCCAACCCGACCAGCGCCCGCACCGCCCCGCGCGACAGCGTGCGCTTGTAGATTCGCTGGCTGTAGTTGCTGGTCACCAGCAGAGTGACCTGTTTGCGGGACATCGCCGTGAATCGCGGCCGCCGCTCAGCCGGTGCCGCGGATCAGCCGGACAATCCGCTCGAGGTCATCGGGGCCGTGAAAGACGATGACGACCCGGCCCGCGCCCCGGGCCGGGCAGGAAACCTGCACCCGGGTCCCGAGCCGTTCCTGGAGCTGTTCCTGTAGCGCGCGGACGTGGACATCGGGCTCGGCCCGTTTCCGCTGCGGCCGCGCGCCGCCGCAGAGCCGCTCGACCGCCCGCACCGACAGGCCTTCGCCGGCGATGCGCTCGGCGAGCGCGACCTGGTCGCGCCGGCTGGTGAGCCCGAGCAGGGCGCGAGCATGCCCGGCGCTGATCCGGCCGGCCGCGAGCAGGTCCCGCACTTTGTAGGGCAGGGACAGCAGCCGGAGCGCGTTGGTGACCGTCGAACGGTCTTTGCCGACCTTGCGGGAGATGTCCTCGTGGGTGAGCTTGAACTCGTCGGCCAGCCGCCGGTAGGCAAGCGCCTCCTCGACCGGGTTCAGGTCCTTGCGCTGGACGTTCTCGACCAGCGCCAGTTCGAGCATCTCGGCGTCGGTCGCCCGGCGCACCACCGCCGGGATGGTTTCAAGCCCGGCCGCGCGGGCGGCCCGGAACCGCCGCTCGCCCATCACCAGTTCGTAGCCGTCGCGGCGGCGCCGTACGACCACCGGCTGGAGAATGCCGTTCTCGCGAACCGATTCGACCAGCTCGGCGATGTCCTCGAGCTCGGTCTCGCCGCGCGGCTGAAACGGGTTGGGGCGAACTTCGTCGAGCCGGAGCAGCCGGGCCTCACCCTCGAGCTCCTGGCGGGTCTGTTCCGGGATTATCGCCCGGATACCCTTGCCCAGCGCCTGGCGGCTCACGCCTGGACCTCCGGTCTCCCGTCCGGCGCGGCCGGTTGCGGAACGTAGGCCTCTTCGCGCACCATCGGCAGCGACGCCCGGGACCGCGCGACCAGCTCCTCGGCCACCGCCAGGTAGGCGAGCGCGCCCGGCGAACCCGGGTCGTAGTCGAGGATCGGCTGCCCGAAGCTCGGAGCCTCGGCCAGCCGCACGCTGCGCGGCACGACGGTTTCGAACACCGCCTCGCCGAAGTAGTCGCGCACCTCCTCCGCCACCTGCCGGGCGAGATTCAGCCGGCTCGAGAACATCGTCAGCAGCACGCCCTCGACCTCCAGTGCCGGGTTCGGCCCGTGTCGCACCAGCTTGATGGTATCCAACAACCGCGCGATCCCCTCGAGCGCGTAGTACTCGGCCTGGACCGGCACCAGCACGCCGTGCGCCGCCACCAGGCCGTTGAGCGTCAGGATGCCGAGCGATGGCGGGCAATCGATCACCACGAACCGGTAGTGCCGGTCAATCAGCCCGAGCGCCCGGTCGAGCCGGCTCTCGCGTCCCTCGGTGTCCACCAGCTCGACCTCGGCCGCGGCAAGGTCAATCGCCGCCGGCAGCAGGTCCAACCCGCGGGAACGGTCGGGCAGGATCGCCGACTCGACCCGCTGAGCCTCGGCCAGCGCGTGGTAAACCGAGGCGCCCAGCGTGGACCGGTCCACGCCCAGGCCGAGCGTCGCGTGAGCCTGCGGGTCGAGGTCAACCAGCAGGGTCCGGCCCGCCCGCCGCGCGAGCGCGGCGGCGAGGTTGACCGAGGTCGTCGTCTTGCCGACGCCGCCCTTCTGGTTGCAGACCGCGATGCGTCGCGTCATCCTGCAACTGTATCCCGGCGGCTCTTGCTGTCAACTCCCCGCCCCGGCTCGTCCGTTCGCAACCGGTCGTTCTTCACTGGAAACCGCCTTGACTCTCCTCGACCCCGTGGGCAGACTCATCGGGTGATCGAACCGCTCCAGGTGTTCACGACCCTGCCCGACGAAGCCGGCGCCGCCCGGCTCGCCCGGGCGCTGGTCGAGCGGCGGCTCGCCGCCTGCGCCCAGGTTGTCGGCCCGGTCACCAGCACCTACCGTTGGCAGGGCGCGGTCGAGCAGGCGCAGGAGTGGCTCTGCCTCATGAAGACCGACCGCGGCCACTGGCCCGAGCTCGAGAAGGCAATCACCGAGCTTCACCCCTACGACACGCCTGAAATCATCGCCCTGCCGATAACCGCGGCCAGCGAGCGCTACCGGGCGTGGCTCGCCGCATCGGTCGGCCCGGCGGAAGACTGACGGCCGATGGCGCTCAGGGGACTGGTCGAGCGGCTGTCCAGCCGGGAGCCGTCGGTCCGGCTGCACGCGGTCGAGAAACTCGAGCGGCTCGGCGGCCGCGAGGCGGCCGGCGCCCTCGTCCTGGTGCTGGGCGATCGCGACCCGGGGGTGCGCAACCGCGCGGCCGAAGCCCTGGCCACGGTCGGCGCCGAGGCGGTCGACCCGCTGCACGAGTACCTGCGCAACTGGGACGAGCCGCTCTACCCGGAGCTCAGCCGGCTGCTCGGCCGGTTGCGCTCGCCGCGCAGCATCGAGCTGCTCGCCGGTCACGTCGCCGACCGCGACCCGGAAACCCGCGCCGCGACCGCCGAGGCGCTGGGCAGGATCGGCTCACCGGAAGCGCTGCCGGCCCTGCTCGAACTGCTGCGCGACCTCGTGGCCAGGGTCCGCAGCGCCGCCGCCGGCGCGCTCGGGACGATCGGTGACAGCCGGGCCGTGGAACCGCTGCTCGACGAGCTGGCCGACGACGACCCGGCGATGCGCATCGCCGCCTGCCAGGCGCTGGGCGCGATTGGCGACGCCAGATCGACCGTGCCGCTCACCCGTCTCGCCGGTGAAGACCCGAACCCCGACGTTCGCACCGCAGCCGAGGCTGCGGTGCGCCGGGTCAGCACCCGCGACACCGGCCCGCTGCTCCGCCAGCTTGCCAGCGAACGGGCGGCCGAACGGATCGCCGCGATGAACGCCCTGCTCGACCGGGGCAGGGCCGCGGTAATGCCGCTGCGCGACCTGATTCGGCACCAGAACCCGATGGTGCGCGCCGCCGCGGTCGAGATTCTCGGCGCTATCGGCGACCCGGCGGCGATCGATTCGCTGGCGGTTGCCGGCCGCGACCTCGACGACCGCGTGGCGCTGGGCGCCGCCGGGGCACTCGGGCGCATCCGCCACCCGCGCTGCTCCGACCTGCTCGCGGAACTGCTCGAGCACGACAACCCGTCGGTCGCCGGGGCCGCAGCCAACGGCTTGGAACGGCTGGGTGAAGATGCGCTCGACGCGCTCGTCCGGCTGCTCGGCTCCCAGCGCGCGGAAACCCGGATCCGGGTGACCGACGTGCTCGGCCGGCTGCGCCACAAGGGCTCGTGCCGGCGACTGGTCGCCGGCCTCCGGGATCCGACGCCCTGGGTACGGGTGGTAAGCTGCCAGGCGCTGGGCGAAATCGGCGAAGGCCAGGCGGTGCCGGAGCTCATCCGCGCCCTCGGCGACCGCGACACCCTGGTCCGGGCGATGGCTGCCGAAGCGCTGGGCAAGCTCGCCGACTACCGGGCGACGATGCCGTTGATCGAGCGCTTGAAGGACGGCAACGACATCGTCAGGGTAAACGCGCTCCGGGCTCTCGGGACGATCGGCAACCCGGTCGTCCGCCCCTACCTCGAGGCCGAACTCGACTCGCCGAACCCGGAACTCCAGGTTGCCGCAATCGAGGGACTGGTCAGCCTGCGTGCCGCCGACCTGCTGCCGCGGCTTTCCCGGCTTGCCCGGCCCTGGCCGATGAGCCGCGCGCCGCGCGCGGCGCGCGACGCCGCCCGCCGGGCGGTTGACCGCCTCGGCGCCATCGCCCTCGAAACCGGGGAAAAGCCGCCGGCCGGCGGCTAGCTCTCGAGCAACGCGCGGGCGAACGCCCGGGCGTCGAACGGCTCGATGTCCTCGAGCCTCTCGCCGGTCCCGACGTACCGGACCGGCACCCCGAGTTCCTGCACCACGGGAATCATCACCCCGCCCCGGGCCGTGCCGTCGAGCTTGGCCACCACCAGCCCGGTCAGGCCCAGCTCATCGTGGAACGCCCGGGCCTGGCGCAGCCCGTTCTGGCCGACCGTCGCGTCCAGCACCAGCCAGATATCGTCGGGCGCGCCCGGCTTGACCCTGGCGCAGACGCGCCGGATCTTGGCCACCTCGGCCATCAGGTCGGTGCGGGTATGCAGTCTTCCCGCGGTGTCCAGCAGCGCGATGTCAAAACCCTGGCTCTTCGCGCGGGTCAGCGCGTCGAACGCCACCGCCGCCGCGTCCTGGCCCTGGGTAGACGCCACTAGTTCGACGCCGGCCCGCGCGGCCCAGACCGCCAGCTGGTCCGACGCCGCGTCGCGGTAGGTGTCGGCCGCGGCGACCAGCACCCGCTGTCCCTGTTCGCGGAACAGCCGGCAGAGCTTGCCGACGGTCGTCGTCTTGCCCGAGCCGTTGACGCCGACCACCATCACCACCCGGGGCGGCTCCACCGGCGCGGCCACCGGCCCGGCTCCGGGTTCAAGCAACCGCGCGACTTCCTCCTCCAGCACCGCCCGCCGGTCGGTCGCCCCGCGTAGCCGGTCCACCAGCCGGTCAGTCGCCGCCACTCCGACATCCGCGGCCAGCAGCAGCTCCTCCAGCTCGCTTTCGTCGCGGGTGTCGAGCAGCCGGCGGAACGAGTTGCGGGTCCGGGACAGCGCCTGTTTCAGCCGGGCAAAACCGCGGCCGAAAACCCCGGGCGACATCGGGGGCTAGCTCACCGAGCCGGCGAGCTCGGAGTCGCGGTAGTCGGCCAGGCTGACCGACACCAGCTTGGAAACGCCCGGCTGCTCCGCGGTCACCCCGAACAGCGAGTCGGCCCGCTCGACGGTCAGCCGGTTGTGGGTGATGATGATGACCTGGGTCCGCTCCGACATCCGCTTCAGGTAGTCGGCGAACCTGGCGACGTTGGCGTCGTCGAGCGGCGCGTCCACCTCGTCGAGGAAGCAGAACGGCGCCGGCTTCACGCGGTAGAAGGCGAACAGCAGCGACACCGCCAGCAGCGCCTTCTCGCCATCCGAGAGCTGCTCGAGCCGCTTCGGGTTCTTCCCGCGCGGCCTGGCGAAGATGGTTATCTCGGACTCGAGCGGCCGGGTCTCGTCGGCCAGCACGAGGTCGGCCTCGCCCTCGAGGAACAGCTCGCGGAACACCGCCTGGAAATGGTGCCGCACCTCGCCGAACGTCGCCAGGAAACGTTCGCGGGCGTGGTGGTCGATCTCGTCGATGGACGCCAGCAGGTTGGCCCGAGCCCCGACCACATCGTCGCGCTGCTGGGCGAGCTTGTCAAGGTCGCGCTTCTCCTGCTCGTATTCCTCGGCCGCCAGCGGGTTCACCCGGCCCAGCGCCTCGAGCCGCTGCCGCACCCGGTCGAGCCGGGCCGCGGCGTCGTCCTGCGTCTCGGGCACGAAACTCTCGATGTCGGTCTGGTAGTTGTCGCGCGCCTCCTCGACCAACTGGCGCCGGTGTTGCTCGAGCTCGTGCAACTTCAGCCGCTGCTCCATCAGCAAGGCCTGGTTCTGCTCGCGCGCCCGGCGCAG
>JAFGQF010000035.1 GCA_016935775.1 Caldifarciminota bacterium | reverse complement strand
ATCCCGTAGACCAGCACCCCGCCCGGCTTGTGCAGCGCCTCGAAGATTGTCACCTCGTGGCCGAACTTGATGCAGTCGCCGGCCACCGTCAGGCCGGCCGGGCCGGCGCCGATGACCGCCACCCTCTTGCCGGTCGGCGGCAGCTTCTCGCACATCACGCACTGGGACTGCTCCGCTTCCCAGTCGGCGATGAACCGCTCGAGGTTGCCGATCGCCACCGGCTCCATCTTCCTGCCCAGGACGCACTTGCCCTCGCACTGGCTCTCCTGCGGGCAGACACGGCCGCAGATCGCCGGCAGCACGTTGGTCCGCTTCATCGCGGTGACCGACTCCCAGAACCTGCCCTCGGCAATCTCCTTGATGAAACCCGGGATATCGACCTGCACCGGGCAGCCCTCGACGCAGGTCGGTTTCTTGCATTGCAGGCAGCGCTTTGCTTCGAGGATCGCCTCATCGGGCGAGTAGCCGCGGGGAACCTCGTCGAAGTTGCGCGCGCGGACCTTAGGCTCCTGTTCCCGCATCGGGGTCCTGGTCGGCGAAGGCTTAGCCATTGTTCGCTCCCTTCCCGGCGCATTGACACTGACCGCGACCCTCGAGCCAGTGCTCCAGTGAGCGCTTCTCCTCGGGCAGGTAGACCTTCAGCCGGGTCATCAGTTCGTCGAAGTCCACCTTGTGGCCGTCGAACTCCGGCCCGTCCACGCAGGCCAGCTTCATCTCGCCTCCGACCGTGCACCGGCAGACCCCGCACATCCCGGTCGCGTCCACCATTATCGGGTTCAGGCTGACAACGGTCGGTATCTTGTGCGGCTCGGTGCTCTTCGAAACCATCTTCATCATTATCACCGGCCCGACCGCGAAAACCCGGTCAATCTTCTCGCCCCGCTCGACCAGCCCGCAGAGCGCGTCGGTCACGAACCCCTTGGTGCCATAGGAACCGTCGTCGGTCGTGACGATCAACTCGTCCGAGACCCGCCTCATCTCGTCTTCCATCATCATCAGGTTCTTGGACCGGAATCCGAGGATGGTTATCACCCGGTTGCCGGCCTGCTTCAGCGCCCGCGCCACCGGGTAGATCTCGGGCGTCCCGACCCCGCCCGCGACGCAGACCGCGGTGCCGAACTTCTCGATCTCGGAAGGCTTACCCAGCGGGCCGATGAAGTCCATGATCGTATCGCCGACCTCGAGCGTGCCGAGCTGCCGGGTCGTCTTGCCGACCTCCATGAACACGATCACCACCACGCCGTCGCCCGGCCGCGTGTCCGCCACGGTCAGCGGGATGCGCTCGCCCTGCTCGGTGATTCGCAGCACGACGAACTGGCCGGGCAGCGCCTTGCGCGCCACCTCCGGGGCATCAAGCTCGAACCGCGTGATGCCCGGGGCCAGGACGTCCTTCTTCAATATCCTGGTCAAGATACCTCCTCAGTCCTCTTCCGGGGAGCCTGCCGGCTCATTCTCCTGGTTACGCTTCAGGCCGGGACAGTTGCCGGAACAAGCGGTGGGGCGGGAGTCGAGCCCGCCCCACCGATCACACTGCTAGACTACGCCCTGATCGATCATCGCGTCGGCGACCTTCACGAAGCCGGCGATGTTGGCGCCATTGACATAGTTGACCCACTTGCCCTCGTTGCCGTGAACGACGCACTGCTCGTGGATCGCCTTCATGATTCCCTGCAGGCGCTTGTCGACCTCGTCACGGGTCCAGGAGAGCCGCAGGCTGTTCTGCGACATCTCGAGCCCGGACGTCGCCACGCCGCCGGCGTTCGCCGCCTTGCCCGGGCCGTACAGGATCTTGGCCTCAAGGTACTGCTCGATCGCCTCGGGAGTGGAGGGCATGTTGGCGCCCTCCGACACCACGTAGACGCCGTTCTTGAGCAGGTTGGCGGCATCCTTGGCGTTGATCTCGTTCTGGGTCGCGCTCGGGAAGGCGCAGTCCGCCCTGTAGGCCCAGAGCGGGTTGTGATCCGCCTTCGGGTCGCCCGGCGTGTACACCGCGCCCTCGAACTTCTCGGCGTATTCCTTGATTCGGCCGCGCTTGACGTTCTTGAGCTCCATCACGAATGCCAGCTTCCGATTGTCGATGCCGGCCTCATCGTAGATGCAGCCGCCGGAATCCGACAGCGTGACGGCCTTGGCCCCCAGCTGGTTCAGTTTCTCGACCGTGTACTGGGCGACGTTGCCTGAACCCGACACCAGGCAGCACTTGCCCTGCAGGCTGTCGTTCCGCGTCTTCAGCATCTCCTGGGCGAAGTAGACCGCGCCGTAGCCGGTGGCCTCGGGCCGGATCAGGCTGCCGCCCCAGTTGCGCCCCTTGCCGGTGAGCACGCCGGTGAACTCGTTCGCCAGCCGCTTGTACTGGCCGAACAGGTAGCCGATTTCCCGGCCGCCGACCCCGATGTCGCCCGCTGGCACGTCGGTGTCGGGGCCGATGTGGCGGAACAACTCGGTCATGAAGCTCTGGCAGAAACGCATCACCTCGTTGTCCGACTTGCCCTTCGGGTCGAAGTCCGAGCCGCCCTTGCCGCCGCCCATCGGCAGCGTGGTCAGCGAGTTCTTGAAGACCTGCTCGAACGCCAGGAACTTCAGCATCCCGAGCGTGACCGAGGGATGGAAACGCAGTCCGCCCTTGTAGGGGCCGATCGCCGAGTTCATCTCGACCCGGAACCCGCGATTGACCTGGACCTCGCCCCTGTCGTCAACCCAGGGCACGCGGAACAAGATCACCCGCTCGGGCTCGACCATCCGCTCGAGTATCCTGTGATGACTGTACTTGGGATTCCGCTCAATGAACGGCATCAGCGAGGCAGCGACCTCCTCGACCGCCTGGTGGAACTCGGGCTCCGCCGGGTTCCGCCTTTTCACGCCTTCCACGAAGGCTCTTGCTGCGTCCGACATGCACATCCTCCTTTTGACGGACTCTTGGCGCCGATGCTCAGTTCTGACACCTCTTGCTACCCCGCTTCCCGCGGCATCGAGCCGAGCATTATATCGGCCGCGTCCCACCGGTCAACCTGCCCGGCAGCGAAGCGTTGATGCCCGGGTAGGACAACGAATCACTGCCGCAACCGGCCCGGCGAAAGCGTCGGCCGGGGTCCTTGCGGACCCCGGCGGGAGGATGTGCCCCGGTGACTAACCCACTAGCCAGGGGGGCCTGTCGGTCTCAATCATGGGAAGATGCCGCGCTCGACGTAGCAGCGCTCGAGCCTTCGGAGTGCCACGACATAGGCCGCAGTCCTCCAGTCGACGTCGAGCTCCTGGGCCGCGCTGCGAACCCTCCGGTAGGCCGCGGTGATCTTCTTGTACAGCTTGGCATCAACCTCTTCGAGGTCCCAGTACTCGCTGCGCTTGTTCTGCAGCCACTCGAAGTAACTGACAATCACCCCGCCGGAGTTGGCCAGGATGTCCGGCAACACGTCGATGCCGGCCTTGCGCAGCAGGATGTCGCCGAAAGGATCCGTCGGGCCGTTGGCGCCCTCGGCAACCAGCTTGCACCGGAGCGCCGAGGCGGTCTTGCCGGTGATCTGGTTCTCAAGCGCCGAGGGGATGAAGATGTCGGCCTCGGTCGCCAGGAACGTCTCGTGGTCAATCGCGCTGGCCTTCTGGTATCCGTACACCCCGCCGTTCTGTTTCGCGTAGCGGGCCAAGTCCTCGGCATCCAGCCCGTCCGGGTTGGCGATGGCGCCGGTGACGTCCTCGACCGCGACGAGCCTGGCGCCGTGCTGGTCCATCAACCGGGCCGCCCAGGAACCGACATTGCCGAACCCCTGCACGAAGTAGCTGGTCTTGGCAAGATCGACACTCTTGCCCTTGGCCCATTCCTCGATGCAGTACACGACGCCCTGGCCGGTGGCCTTCTCTCGCCCGACCGAACCGCCGAGCCCGACCGGCTTGCCGGTGACAACGTGCAGGCACCTGCCGCGTTCCTGCGGCTGAACCGAAGTGAGATAGGTATCGAGTATCCAGGCCATCACCTGGCCGTTCGTGTTGACGTCCGGCGCCGGAATATCGTACTCCGGCCCGATGTTCTGGCCCAGCGCGTAGGTGAACCGCCGGGTGATGCGCTCCAACTCGGTCTTGCTGTACTTGAACGGGTCGATGCAGACACCGCCCTTCCCGCCGCCGAACGGTATGTCGGCGATGGCCGACTTCCAGGTCATCCAGGTGGCGAGCGCCTTGACCTCGTCGATGTCGGTGTCGGGATGGAAACGCAACCCTCCCTTGAACGGGCCGAGCGCGTTGTTGTGCTGGACACGATAGCCCGTGAACATCTCCACCCGGCCATCGTCCATCCGGGCCGGGAAGTGAACGGTTATCTCGTTGACCGGGGTGGCCAGGATCTTCCGGACGTTGTCGACGAGACCGATCAGGTCAGCCGCGCGACTGAACTGCCTGATGACATTCTCGTAGACGCTTGTCTTGGCCGTCGTGCTCGAGGTATCCGGCAGGGTCTTGGTAGAATCAGGCATACCATGCTCCTCTCGCGTCGCGGCGACTAGCGGTATTCCTCGCAGTGCCAGACACCGCCCTCGCGCTGTGCCCAGGCACAGGTGGCGCGGTTGGCGCAGTTGACGCAGAGACCCTTGGAAAGCGGCATCTCGGGCCTCAGGTCTGCCGGGTCAGGCTTGAGCACCTCGCTCAGGTCGGCGCTGATCGGCTCGCCGGACCAACCGTCGTACATCTCGCAGTACTGGACGGGCTTCTTGGCATTGCGCGCGTAGGTGCAGTGGTCTGCGTTGTTGCAGTTGGCGCAGAGACCCTCGAACTTCGTCTTGCGGTCCACTGCGGACTGCTGGCGGACCTTGGTTTCCGCTACTGACATTGGAGCCTCCTCTGGTACTGCCGGCAATTCGCCGGCTGATGATTATTCTTGCTGTCGTAGTTACTTGGTCGCTCGATCACTGTCATCAACCACTGCAATAGCACGAAGCGTACCACCAGTCCGGCCTCCGTGAGTCGGATTGTAAGTAATTACTTGGTAATGACTTAGCTTGGCAGGGGACTTCCCACAGGAAGTCATTCCCGGCTGGTATGTGAGGAGAAATTGGCCGCCGGGGAAAATATCCCCAGCCGGACTGTCAGTCTTCCGGTTTCTGCTCGGTGGCTTCCAGCTTGCTGCGCAGGGTCTTTCGGTCTATTCCCAGTATCTCGGCAGCCCGGGTCTTGTTGCCCTCGACGCTGGCGAGAACGTTACGAACGTACTCCGCCTCGACCTCGGCAAGGGTTCGGGTGAGGTCGGCTTGCTGCTGCACCGCGAATCGCATGTGACCCGGCAGGTCGGGCACGTCGATGCGTTCGGTTTCCCCCATCACGACCAGCCGCTGCACGAGGTTCTCGAGCTCGCGGACGTTGCCCGGCCAGGCGTAGCCGCGCAGTATCCGCAGCGCGTCATCGGTGAACTCCGGGACCGGCCGTTCGTATTCGCGGGCAAAACGCTCGACGAAATGGCGGGCAAGAATGATCGTGTCCTCGTCGCGGTCGCGCAGGGGCGGGACCACGACGGTGATGACATTGAGCCGGAAGAACAGGTCCTCACGGAAAGCGCCCTTGCGAACCCGGGCAAGCAGGTCCTTGTTGGTCGCGGCGATGACCCGCACGTCAACCCGGCGCGCCCGGGCGTCCCCGACCATGCAGACTTCCCGGTCCTGCAGTACCCGCAGCAGCTTGACCTGCATCGACGGGCTGGTCTCCCCGATTTCATCGAGGAAAATCGTGCCGCCGTCGGCCGTCTGGAAGAACCCGGCCCGCGACTCGGCCGCGCCCGTGAAGGCGCCCTTGACGTAACCGAACAGCTCGCTCTCAAGCAGCCCCTCCGGGATTCCGCCGCAGTTGACCGGGACGAACGGCGCCGAGCTGCGCGACCCGGAGTAGTGAACCGCTCGCGCCACCAGTTCCTTGCCGGTGCCGCTCTCCCCGGTGATGAGCACGGTCGCCGCGGTGGCGGCCGCCTTGTTGATGGCGCGGAAAACCTCCTGCATCGCCGCCGACTCGCCGATGAGCCCGTGGGGCGCGAAACTGGCGGCTTTCGAGGAGCCGTTACCGACCCGGCGCAGGCTCAGCTTGCCCAGGCTGCGCCGGACGGCGGCCAGCAGCTCATCGGAGGTGAACGGCTTGGCAAGATACTCGTCGGCCCCGGTCTTGACCGCCTCGACCGCCCCGCTGACGGTCGCGTAGCCGGTTATCATGATGACCTCGGTGGCGCGGAAGTTCTCACGGACATGACGGACTAGGTCCATGCCGCTGACCTTCGGCATCTTCAGGTCGGTTATCACCAGTTCGACCGGGTTGCTGTCGAGCAGGGCGATGGCATCGGGCACGGCCTGCGCGGTCAGTACCCGGTAACCGGCGTCCTCGAGGTTCCGCCGCAGGACTTCGAGGGTTGCCGCTGAATCGTCGACTGCCAGAATCGTGGTCCGGGCCTGTTCAGACATCGCTGGTCTCCTCCCGGGTCGGACGGTTACGAGGCAACCGGACGGTGAAGGTGGTGCCGACCCCGATCTTGCTCTCCACGCCGATCGTGCCGCCGTGTCCTTCGACGATGCTGTCGACCACTGCCAGGCCGAGACCGGTGCCTTCCTGCACATCCTTGGTGGTGAAGAACGGCAGGAACACCTGCTTGAGCGTCTCCTGGCTCATCCCGGTGCCGGTGTCCGCAACCTCGAGAACCACCGTGCCATCCTCCTGCCGGGTGCGGACGGTCAGCCGGCCGCCGTGGGTCATCGCCTGGACCGCGTTCACCACGAGGTTGATCAGCACCTGGAGAAGCTGGCTCGGGTCGGCCTCGATCTCAACCAGCCCGGGCGCCAGCTCGCGCACCAGCTCGACACCGCCCTTGGCACAGCGGCCCTCCAGGAAAAGCAGGCCGTCGCGGACGAGCTCGTTCAGGTCAACAGGCCCGACGCGGGGAGGTGCCTGCCGGGCGAACATCATCAGCTTGCGGATGACCTCGCGGGCGTGGAGCGCGGCGACCTCGATGCGGGAAACATCGCTCCGGGCCTGGTCGGGCAGGTCGGGAATCCTGGCAACGAGCTGCGCGAAGCCCAGGATATTGGCAAGTGGCTCGTTCAACTCGTGGGCGATTCCGGCCGAGAGCTGACCGATGGTGGCAAGCCGGTCGGAATGCCGGAGCTGCTGTTGAAGTCGCTCGCGGTCACGGGCAGCCTCGGCCCGTCCGAAGTGCAGCCCGAGTTCGCGTGCCACCGCGGCCAGCAGGTTCGTCTCCTCCGGAAGAAAAGGGTCGGACTCGATCGACGGCTCCGGGTCGGGGTAGCTGACCGTGATGCGGCCCCGCGCCTCGCCGTCGACCTCGACCGTCTCTGCAAGCTCGGGGCCGCCCGCGCGCCAGGCGGCGGTCCGCGCCTCGGAATGGTCAATACTGATGCGAACCACGGCCTGGCCCGGATACTGGAAGGCGCGCCGCACCTGCTCGGCGACCCCGGCAAGCAGCCCGTCCTGGTCCTGCTCGCAATCCTCGACCAGCCGGGCGATCTCGTAGACGCAGGTCAGTTCCTTGACGCGCTCGCGCAGCGCGGCCTGGGCCCGGCGGTCAGCCACGGCAAGACCGAGCATCCGGGCCACGCCCTCGTAGTGCTCGATCTCGTAACAGCCGATGACACCGGGCCGGGCGCTCTCCAGCACCAGCATCCCGGCGTTCGCCTCATCAACCTCGAAACCAAGCAGGCAGAGCGAACGCGTTTCCCCGGCAACACCGAGCAGCACCGGCTTCCCTCCGGAATCCAGCTGGACCGGCGCCCGGGCATCCGCTGTCCAGAAGCTGCCCTGTTCCGTGAAACACGGCAGTCCTGGCGGCGGTTCCCTGCCGACCACGTACCGGCAGATGCGCTCCAGCACCGGGTGACGAGGAAAGAGGCACGCATCCTCCCGGCTGCAGGGACACGGGTACTTCTCGAACTCGTTCCGCCCGTCCCGCCAGGCCTGCCAGCGGAAGCTCACCTCCGGCCCCCACAGTCGCGTCTCCAGGCCGTCGCAGTCGGACGACTCGAGAACAAGCCTGGACATCTCGCGCATGAACCTGAGCCGGGGAGCGCCGCTGTTCGCCAGGCGAAGTATCCGGCTCGAGAGCACCCAGAAACGCCGCGCGGAGGATGTCGGCGCCTGGCAACCGGTACCGGGGGACGGGGCCATCTCGACCAAGGTTAGCAGCGCCACGGGGCCAGTCAACGCGGCTCGAAACAGCGAATCCGGACCGCCACCGTCCATCTCCCGTGCGCCCCCCGCCCGATGCCGCTGAACCAACGCGACAAGCAGGCGCTGACACGACCGGCAGGCCCGAAACCCGCTGCCCCGTCCCTCACCACATCAGCCCCGAACGGAACCCAAACCCTGACCAGGGACTACGCTGCTCCCGACAAACCTGCGACTGTCAACAACTTGGCAGCCTCCGCGACCTCCATCGCGACCGGCAGTCCAACTGCGCGCTGAGCCCGGGGGTCACCCCCCTCTTGAGTGCTCAAACCGGGTTCTGGCTGACAGAGCCTGTTGGGTGCAGGCTCAAGCAGGCTCAGAACCCTCTCCCGAGCCCGCATCCCTGCCGGCCCGTTGGCCGGGCCATCTCGGCCGGGCAAAGGACCGGGGCAATCGGCGTTCTCGGGCCAGGCTTGAAGACCGGCCCGAGTCGGTCAACCGGCTTCAGGTTCAACCGCTGCCTGAGACGGTGAAGAGCAACCGGGTCGGGCGACAGCCGTGAAGTCAACCCGGCAGACCGCGCTGACGCGCCGACGTCCGACGGCGCGTCCGGAGAACGGCCGCCTGCGTCCCCTGGACAACAAACCATCCTGCCGGCAACTCTCTGACTGTCACGGACTCCTGGGCCTCGCGATTGTGATTGACCTAACCAGGCAGACCAGAGAACCCGGCTACGGCTCGGACCGCCCGTGGACCGTGATGACACGGAAGGCGGAGTTGTTGTCGTGCTCCAACTCAACGAACTCGCGTCCCGGGTTGGCCGTCACCCGGAGCAACCCTGAACCGCGCATCGAAAACGGCACACTCTCAATACCGAATGCCAGCTCACCGCCCCCCTCAGGGACAGAATCGGGCCAGGACGTGGAGAGACGTTTCAGCAGGCTGTCGTTCCAGCAGAAATCCACCCAGGCGGATGCGCCGGGAGGCACGAAACCGTTCCCCTGGTTGCGCACCCAGGCGGTGATGAACATCGGCATGCCTGCCCGCGGTTGCCCGGGCTCGACCCTGATGCTGTCCACCACCAGGTCCGGCCGCGTGAT
>JAFGQF010000207.1 GCA_016935775.1 Caldifarciminota bacterium | reverse complement strand
CTGAACGCAGGGTCTACGTCTGCCCGGTGTGCGGCAATACGGTGTACGATGCCGCCCCGGACAAGTGCCCGATCTGCCAGGCTCCCGGCTCAAGTTTCACGGCAGTAAACTGACCCCGGCCCGCGACCGGGGCGCAGGATGGACGGCCGGTCTCAGGACCGGCCGTCGGCTTCCCGGGCGGCGCGGACCGCGGCCGGGATGGAATCCGGCCCGACCGTCGGGGCCGGGGCGAGTTGCGGGGTCCGTTGCGGGACCCGCTCCAGGGCCTGATGAATCAGCCGGACGCGCGACTCTACCGCCAGCCGGCGATTGATGACCAGGTACCAGCAATCGCGCAGCCGGCACAGCCCGCCCTCGCCCTGCAGGTCGTCGTACGCCAGCCTGACTCCGCGCTCCACGCAGAGCCGCTCCAGCCGTTCCAGTCGCTCGCTTGCTTTCAAATCCAGTTCCTCTCGCGATACCAGTCGATTGTCACTCTCATTCCGCGCTCAAGCTCGTGCCCGGGCCGGTACCCCAGCTCGGCCATCGCCCGCTGCGGGCTGCAGGCCCAGCAGTCCTGAACCAGCTCCCGGGCCTTGTCCCGGTTGAAAATCGCGCCCTCCCGCTGCAGCCACTCGGACACCGCCGCCGCGCTCCGGATGACCCATTTCGGCACCGGCACGCCCACCCCGCGCCGGCCCAGCATCCCGGCCACGAGCCGGCCGAGCGTCCGATGGTCGTAGCAGCCGCCGTCGCTGATGAAATAGACCGAACCCGACGGCACCTCCGCCTGCGCGGCCAGCAGCGCCGCCTGCGCCACGTCGGCGACATAGACCAGCGAGAAGCTGCCCGGCAGCACCGGGCGGACACCCCGCGCCAGCCCGCGCAGCAGCACCAGCGAGTTCCGGTCGCGCGGACCGTACACCGCCGGCAGCCGCAGGATTACCGAGTGCAGCCGCTCGCGCAGTTCGACCAGCGCCTGCTCGGCGCGCAGCTTGCCGCGACCGTAACGACTCACCGGCTGAACCGGGTCGTCCTCGGTCACCGGCCGGTCCGGACCCGCGGCCGGACCGGCCGCAGCCGCGCTCGACAGCAGGACGAAACGCCTCACCCCGGCCCGGCGGCAGGCCTCGGCCAGCACCCGCGTCCCTTCGTAGTTCACCCGCTCGAAATCCGCCGGGTCTGATGGCCGGACGGTCGCCGCGGCGTGGAACACCCAGTCCATCCCGGCCGCGGCCCGCTCGAGCGACGCCTGGTCGCGCAGCTCGCCCCGCGCGAGTTCCACCGGCTTGTCCTCGAGCCAGGCAAGGTCCGAGCTCGCCCGCACCAGCCCGCGCACCGCGTGCCCGGCGGCCAGCAACGCATCGCACAGATGCGAGCCGATGAAGCCGTTCGCCCCGGTTACCAGCGCTTTCACCGTTCACAGCCTCGGCGCCGCCCTCCGCTCGAACCAGTCCCGACCGGCCAGCGCGGCCTTCACCGGCCGGACCTCGAGCACCAGCAACGCGTCGGTCCGGGCCAGCAGCCGCAATACCGGCAGGAACCGGATCGTCCCCTGGCCCGGGACAAGGTGCTCGTCGCGTGCCCCGTGGTTGTCGTGGACGTGGCTGTGGTGGACGTGACGAAGGTGGCGCTCGAAGAAGGCGAGCTCGTCCGCACGCTCCTTCCCCGGCAGCACGAAGACGTGGCCGACATCCAGGCACAGCCCGAGCGGGCCGCCCAGCAA
Organism: Caldifarciminota bacterium; assembly: GCA_016935775.1. Taxonomy (GTDB): domain Bacteria; phylum Hydrothermota; class Tepidihabitantia; order Tepidihabitantales; family Tepidihabitantaceae; genus DSBX01. The sequence goes on along the minus strand of JAFGQF010000207.1, from coordinate 6,948 downwards.
CCGGTTCATCACCCGGTGGCTGAACTCGAACCGGAACCCGCCGACGTTCTCGATGCACAGCCGCGCGCGGCCGCGCGCGTGCTCCTTGAGTTCGGCGAGCGCATCGAACAGCGGTGTCTCGTATTCTTCAGGGTAGATCTCGTGCGGGTATACGCCCCGACCCTCGAGCCCGTAGTGCATCTCGAACCCGAGGTGCATCACCACGTTGCTGATACCGGCATCGGCCGCCCGGTCCAGCAGTTGCTTGATGTCCCGCACCGCGGCCCGCCGCGCCCGGTTGCTCGGGATGAAGAACGACGGCCCCTCGATGGCGTGAACCGCCAGTGTCACGCCCAGCCGCCGCGCCTCGCGCCGGATGCGCTGCCGATCGCGGGCCCGGACAAGCTGCCGGCCGAACTCCAGGTTACCGAGGTTCAATTCGAGCACCCGGAACCGTTCGGCCGCGGCGAAACGAATCGCCTCGGTCGCGTCGTTGAAATCGAAGAGTACCTGCAGGCCCAACCGTTGCCGGACCGCCACGCTGGGGTGCACAGGCGATTATAGAAAGAAGTCGTTGTGCGTCAAGACGTTAGTCGCAATCGCGGCTGATTGATTCGGCCCCGGGTTGCGCTATAGTCGGCTATGCGTCAACTGGTCATCATCGGCCTGCTCACCGCGGCCGCCGCGTTGCCGGCCGCCGGCCTTCCCCCGCTCGAGGACACCGTCCTTGTCCGCGACTGGCTGCTCCTGGGCCCGTTCCCGGCCGGCGTGCGCGAGGGCATCACCGGCATCGTCGAAGACCCGGCCACCTTCAGCCCCGACACCGGCCGCGACCACTACTCCGGGCTGGTCCAGGGCGGCACGGTCCGCTGGCGGGCGGCCCGGGCCGACTCACTCGGCTGGCTCGAAACCGGCTACGACAGCGTGCTCTGGGACTCGCTGATGGACTTCTATGGTCTGGCGGTGCTCAACGCGGCCGGGTACGCCTGGGCCGAAATCGAACTGCCGCGCGCCTGCGTCGGGCTGGCAATCGCCGACCGCTGCGGTCTGGTCGTCAACGGCCGCGCGGTACCGGGCAACTCGTACGGTGACGCCTGGTTTCGCGTCCCGGTCCGGCTCGACTCCGGCACCAACCGCATCCTGCTCAGCATCGGCGGGTTCGCCGACCGCCGGGTGCGATTCGCGCTGGTCCCTCCGCCCGCGCCGCTCTCGGCCATCACCGGCGACATCACCGCGCCCGACCCGGTCGTCGGCCGGCCGCTCGACGCGGTCTTCGGCATCCCGGTGATGAACTCAAGCGACGTCTTGCTGGACAGCGTCCGGCTCGCGGTCGCGCTCGACTCGGCCGTCGCCGAAACCACTCTCGCCGGGTTCGGGCCTTTCTCGGTGCGCAAGGTCCCGCTCCACCTCCGGCTCCCGGCACCCGCCGACACCACGCCGCTGGCGGTTGTCGTGACCCTGTGCGGCGCCGGGTTCGAACAAACCGACACGTTCGAGCTCAGACCGCGGCAGCCGGAGGATGCCCGGCGCGAAACCTTTGTCTCGGCGATCGACGGCTCCTGCCAGTACTACGGCATCCGCTACCCGGCGGACTACGACCCGGCGCGGCGCTACCCGGTCATCTTCTCGCTGCACGGCGCCGGCGTCGAGGCGCGCGGCCAGGCGAACTCCTACCGGCAGAAGGACTGGGCCTTCGTGGTCGCGCCCACCAACCGCCGGCCCTACGGTTTCGACTGGCAGGACTGGGGCCGGCTCGACGCCATCGAAGTGCTCGACACGGTGCTGGCCCGGCTGCCGATTGACCCGGACCGGGTGCTGCTCACCGGCGGCTCGATGGGTGGGCACGGCGCCTGGCACGTCGCCACCTGCCACCCCGACCGGTTCGCCGCGGTCGCGCCCCAGGCTAGCTGGCCCACCCACCAGCTCTACGTGCCGTGGTTCATGCAGAAGAGCGCGGTCCTGGCCCAGCCGGGCGCTCTCGCCCATCGGGATGCCGCGCTCCGGCAGGACAACGTCCCGGCGCTGATGACAAACCTGATCAACGTCCCGGCCTTCATCCTCCACGGCGGGCTCGACGACAACGTCCCGGCCCTGCACGGCCGCAACTTTGCCGCCCGGCTCGACGAACTCGGCTACGAGTTCCGCTACCGCGAGGTTGCGGGCCGCAAGCACTGGTGGACCGACGATTCGCTCGGCACAACCGTGTCCGACGACACCGCGCTCATCGGCTGGATCCGCGACCGCGGCCGCGTTGCCGGCCCGCGCCGCGTCCGGTTCCGCACCGCCGACCTCGGCTCCGCCAACCGGGCCTGGTGGGTCACGGTCGAGCAGGTCGGCATCGTCGGCCGGGACGCCGAGATCGAGGCGACCGCCACCGATTCGCTCATCACCGTCACCACGCTCAACGTCAACCGCTTCAGCCTCGAGCTGGTCGAGCCGCTGTTCTTCCCGACAGCGGTCCGGCTCCTGGTCGACGGCCAGGACCTCGGCACGCTGAAATCACTGCCCGCCCGCGTCACCCTGCACCGAAACCGCGACCGCTGGCGCCTCGGCATCCCGCGCTCTCCCCGGCTGGCCAAGACCCCATCGCGCCACGGCCCGTGCCGCCAGGCGATGTTCCGGCCGTTCCTGCTCGTCTTCGGCACCGGCGACCCGGCCACCGCGCGCGCTCTCTACGACGAGGCCAACGCCGAGGCGTTGCGCTGGTGGAACCGGGCCAACGGTCTGTGCGAGGTCGTGGCGGACACGGCGCTCACCGCGGAACAGGCCCGCAATCGCAACCTGCTGCTCTACGGCACCGAGCGCGAGAACCGCTACCTCGCCCGCATCGGCCGCGAGCTGCCGCTGCGGGTGATTGACGGCCGGCTCTGGCTCGGCCGACAGGACCTCGGGCCCGACCTCGCCGCACTTTTCGTCTACCCCAACCCTGAGAGCCCGAACCGGCTCGTGCTGGTTCGCACCGGCACCGACCCCGAACACGCCCGGCTGGCCAGTTTCTGGGGCGTTGCCCATTCCGGCGCCGGCATCCCGGACTTCGTGGTCTTCGACCGCACGGTCCGGCGCGAGGGCTGGGCCGGGGTCCGAGCGGCTGGCTTCTTCGGGACGGACTGGCAGCTCGACCCGGTCTCGACCTGGCAGGCCGAATGAACGCTTCGCACCGGCTGCGACTGGCGGCCCCGGCCAAGGTCAACCTCGGGCTGTGGGTCGGCGGAGCGCGGCCGGACGGCTTCCACGACATCACGACCGTCATCCTCCCGCTCGAGTTCGGCGACACCGTTGAGCTGGCGCTGCGCCGATCCGGCATCAGGCTGCGCTGTGACTGCCCGGGCGTGCCCGAGGACGAAAGCAACCTCGCCTGGCAGGCGGCCCGGCTGCTGCTCGACACGGTCCGGTCACCGGCCGGCTGCGCCATCCGCATCACCAAGCGGGTTCCGCCCGGCGCCGGGCTCGGCGGCGGCAGCGCGGACGCGGCCGCTGTCCTGCGCGGGCTCAACCGGCTGCTCGGCGAACCGCTGAGCCTTTCCCGGCTGCTCCGGCTCGGCGCCCGGCTCGGCTCCGACGTGCCGGCCCTCGTCCTCGGACGGCCCTGCGCGGCCCGGGGCCGCGGCGAACGACTCCGGCCCCTGCGCCTGCCCGCGCTGAACATCATCCTGTGCCTGCCCGGGTTCGGGGTCTCCACCCGCTGGGCCTACAACCGGCTCGACCGCTCCCGGCCGGCCGGTTTGACAGGGCCGCCCATGTCACCTAAGATTCTCGCCGCAAGGTTGCGGAACAACGAACCGGAACGGGCCGCCCGGCTGGTTAGGAACAGCTTCGAGCCGGTGGTCTTCGCCCGCCACCCGCGACTGCGGCGGGCCTGCAGGCTGCTGCTTGACTCGGGCTGCGCGGCGGCCGGCCTCTCCGGTTCCGGCAGTACGGTCTACGGCCTGGTTTCCGGACCGGTCCGGGATGACCCGATGGCCGCGCTCGCCCGCCTCGGCTTTCGCGCCATCACCACCCGGTCCCTCCCGTCGCCCGACCGTCTGCCCGGACGCTGATTGGGGCGTCGTCTAACGGCAGGACCCAGGATTTTGGATCCTGGTGTGAAGGTTCGAGTCCTTCCGCCCCAGCTTGAACAGGCAAACTGAAAGCGAGGCAGCATGCACCCGCAGCTGAAGGTCTTCACCGGCCGTGCCAGCCCGAAGCTGGCCGCGAAAATCTGCGCGCACCTGGACGTAACGCCGGGCGCGGCCGAGGTGCGGAACTTCGCCGACGGCGAGATCCGCATCAACGTCAACGAGAACGTCCGCGGCCACGACGTCTTCGTCGTCCAGTCCACCCTGCCGCCGGCCGACAACCTGTTCGAGCTGCTGCTCTTCATCGACGCGCTCAGGCGTGCCTCGGCCGCGCGGGTGACCGCGGTCGTCCCCTACTTCGGCTACGCGCGCCAGGACCGCAAAGACCAGCCGCGCGTCCCGCTTTCGGCCAAGCTGGTCGCCAACCTGCTCACCCGGGCCGGCGCCGACCGCATCCTGACGATGGAACTCCACGCCGAGCAAATCCAGGGATTCTTCGACATACCGGTCGACCACCTCTACTCCACGCCGGTGTTCATCGAGCACCTGGCAGCCCGCGACCTATCCGACACCGTCATCGTCGCTCCCGACACCGGCCGGGCCAACCGCGCCCGGGGCTTCGCCTTCCGGCTCGCCGACCACATCCCGATCGCCATCATCGACAAGCGTCGCACCGGCCCCAACCAGGCCGAGGTCGCCAACGTCGTCGGCGAAGTCAGCGGCCGGCACGCGCTGATCTACGACGACATGATCGACACCGGCGGCACGCTGGTCGCGGCGGCCCGGGCGCTGCTGAAGCAGGGAGCGAAGAGCGTCTCCGCGCTCGCCACCCACGCGGTGCTCTCCGGCCCGGCGCTCGACCGGCTCGCCGGCTCGGAGATGACCGGCATCACCGTCACCGACACCATCGAACTGCCGCCCGAGCGGCAACACGAAAAAATCAAGGTGCTGTCCGTTTCGCCGCTGCTTGCCGAGGCCATCCTCCGCATCCACCGCGACGAATCGGTCAGCTCGCTGTTCCTTTAAACCCGAGAGGAGACCATGGCATACCTGGTAGAAGCAACCACTCGCAGTGAGACCGGCAAGGGCCGGATGCGACGGCTGCGCCGGGCCGGCTCGGTCCCGGCCGTGATGTACGGCCACGGCGACCCGTCGCAGCTGCTGGCCATCAACGCCCACAACTTCAAGCAACTGCTCAAGGCGATCCGCGGCCACAGCCCGATCGTCGAACTCCAGCTCGACGGCAAGACCACCCGCTGCGTCATCAAGACGATCCAGCGCAACCCGGTGAACGACGAACTGCTCCACGTCGACTTCCAGAAGGTCCACGCCGACGAGAAGATCACGATGAACGTCCCGGTCCTGCTTCGGGGCACCGCCGCCGGGGTCAAGGCCGGCGGCCTGCTCGACCACCTGCTGCGCGAGGTGCCGGTCCGGGCGACCATCGACAAGATCCCCGAACACTTCGAAATCGACATCAGCGAGATGCAGATGGGCCAGTCGGTCCACCTCTCCGACCTGCCGTCCGAGGATGTCGAGTTCATCCTGCCGCTCGAGTCGGCGGTGGTGAGCATCCTCGCGCCGCGCAAGATCGTGGAGACGACGCCGGGCGCGGACGCCGAGGCGGTCCCGGGCGAGGAGGCGGCCAAGGAGCCCGAGGTCATCAAGGAGAAGGCCGCGAAGGAAGAGCCCGAGGAGAAAAAGGAAAAGAAGTAGCCCGATGACCGTCTGCGGGCTCGGCAACCCGGGCGACCGCTACGCCGCCACCCGGCACAACGTCGGGTTCATGGTGGCCGACACGGTCGCGCGCCGGCTCGGGCTCCGGTTCCGGCACCGGCCCGGCCGCGACATCGCCCGGGGCCCGTTCGCGGACCGGGTGCTGCGGCTGGTCAAGCCGATGCTCTGGATGAACGAATCCGGGGTCCCGGTCAAGGAACAGCTCGCCGCCGAACCCGACGACCTGCTGGTCGTCTGCGACGACATCTGGCTGCCGTTCGGCCGGCTGAGGCTCCGGCCCGCGGGCTCGGACGGCGGCCACAAGGGGCTCGCCTCGATCATCTACCGGCTCGGCACCGACCGTTTCGCCCGGCTCCGGTTCGGGGTCGGCGAGCCGCCGCCGGAAATGGACAGCGCCGACTGGGTGCTGGCCAACTTCGCGCCGGGCGAGCGAACGGCCCTGCCCGACCTGCTCGACCGCGCGGCCGACGCCTGCCTCTGCGCGGCCGAGCACGGGCTCGAGCCGGCGATGAACCGCTACAACGCGGCTGCCGGGGAAGCCGAATGAAGGTCGGCATCGTCGGCCTGCCCAACGCCGGCAAGTCGTCGCTCTTCAATCTGCTCACCGGCGCGGCCGCGAAAGTGGACCTCTATCCCTTCACCACCGTCGACCGCAACGTCGGCGTGGCCCAAGTGCCGGACGAGCGGCTCGAACGCATCGGCGCGCTGCTCAGGCCCGACAAGCTAACCCCGGCCCACATCGACTTCGCCGACATCGCCGGGCTGGTCAGGGGCGCCAGCACCGGCGAGGGCCTGGGCAACCGGTTCCTCGCCCACATCCGCGAGGCGCACCTGCTGCTCCACCTCACCCGCAACTACGCGGCCCCGGACATCCCCCACGTCTTCGATACGGTGGACCCGGACCGCGACGTCGCGGTGGTCGAAGCCGAGCTCGCCATCGCCGACCTGGCGGTGGTCGAGAAACGGCTCGACCACGTCCGCAAGGAGACGAAGAACACCGAGCACGACCGGCTGCTGTCCGCGCTCGAGGCGCTGGCCGGTTCGCTGGCCGGGGGCTTCCGCGCCCCGGAACTGCATCCCGAAGAAAGGACCGCGGTCCGCGACCTCGGCCTGTTCGTCCTGAAACCGGTGGTCCTCGCGGTCAACTGCTCGGACACCGAACCCGCCGACCCGGCCG
>JAFGQF010000206.1 GCA_016935775.1 Caldifarciminota bacterium | reverse complement strand
GAGGAGTTCATCGCCCTGGCCAGGCACGAGATTGCCTCGGGCGGCGGTTCGTGGAGCAACTTCACCTGCGCGAGCACGGTGACGACCACCGAGAAGCGGAATCCTTCGCTTGATATGACCGGCGGAGTCTGCGTCTGGGAGGAGTACCGGGACGTGTCGCCGGTCAGCACCCGCTGGCGGATAATGGCGAGCATCCGGGGCGACACCACCACGCTCGTGGCAGGCGACACCGACCGGGCGGAACTCGCCGACCACCTCCCCCAGCCCTCGGCCGGAATCCGGAAACGGGCTGTTGACTCCCGGCCGGCAGGAGCCATACTAATAGCGCCAGCATGGCGCATTCCGCATCCGAAGCAAAGCGACCCGCCCCGTCGCGCGGCGACCCGCCGGCACCGAATCCTGATCCCGGGCACGTCCACCCGACACACGGCAGGCCCGCGCGCGGCCTCATCTACGTGCTCAAGGCGCTCGGGCTTTGGGCCGGGTTCAGCGCTGTCCTGTCCGGGATGTCGGTCTGCCCCTTCTGCGGCCAGCAGGCCTGCCCGACGGGAATCGGCATCTACGCCCTGCTCGGCGCGCTGCTCTCCTTCTTCATGCTCCGCGGCCGCACCTGGGCCCGGCGCCTCTGGCTCCGCCTGACCGCCCGGCACGACTCCTAGACCTCGCCCCGCCGGAGTCAAGGAACCACGCAGCCTTGACAGCCGCCGGCCTCTCGCTACGATGCGGCAGATGACACGGGCGAACAATCCCATCGAAAGGCGGAGCAGGATGAGCACCACTGCACGGGTTTCCCAACGGGTCAGTTCGATCGACAAGTCGGCGATCCACGAAATGACCAGGCTGTCCAGGCAGGTGGACGATGTCGCGTTCCTGTCCTGGGCAAGACCCACATCGGCAACGCCCGAGCACATCGGGCGGGCGGCGATAGCCGCCATCGAAGCGGGCAGCACCGGTGGCTACTCGGAAAGTGCCGGGTTGCCGGCCCTCCGGGATGCCATCGTCGCGAAACTGCGGCGCGACAACGGCATCGAGGCCGAGCCTTCCCAAGTGCTTGTCACGGTCGGTGCCATTGAAGGGCTGGCTGCGGCGGTGCTGGCCGCGGTGGACCCGGGCGACGAAGTAATACTGCCATCCCCGACCTACTCGACCCACATCCGCCTCGTGCGCATCGCTTCCGCGAAACCGGTGATGGTGCCGACGGCCGAGAAACAGGGCTTCAGGCTTGACCTGGACGCGATGCGCGCGGCCATCACGCCACGGACCCGGGCCATCCTCTTCTGCACGCCGAGCAATCCCACCGGCACGGTCTTCCCGGAGTCGCAACTGAGGGAGCTGGCCGCGCTCTGTGTCGAACACGACCTACTGGCGATAACCGACGAGGCCTACGAGTACTTCGTCTTCGACGACAACCGGCACTTCAGCATCGGCTCGCTGCCCGAAATGCGTGACCGCACCGTGAGCTGCTTCACGTTCACCAAGACCTACGCGATGACCGGCTGGCGCGTTGGCTACCTGCACGCATCCGACGAACTCGTCACCCAGATAGCCAAGGCACACATCCCGCTGGCGATATGCGCGCCGGTCGTTTCCCAGTATGCGGCGCTCGCCGCGCTGCAGGGCTCGCAACAGTGCGTGTCCGACTTCGCCCGGCACTACCGGAAGACAAGGGACCTGATGTGCGAGCGACTCGACCGGCTCGGGTCGGTGTTCGAATACCAGCGGCCGGGCGGGTCGTACCTGATGTTCCCCCGCATACTGGTCGAAGACGGGCAGGACTCCACTGCCTTTTGCCGGAAACTGCTGTTCGAGGCCCGCGTCTCGACAACCCCGGGCGTCGCGTTCGGGCCGACCGGCCAGGAACACCTGCGGATGTCGTTCTGCGTTTCCGAGGACGAAATCAACAAGGCGTTCGACCGCCTAGAAAAGCACTTCGGCGGCCAGGGCGGCTGACCCGGGGCCGCCAGCAGCGTCCTCCCCGGCGGCGCCGGCCGCTCACCCTGCCGGAGGCACGCCAGACGCGAACTCCCCGGCGAACCCGCAACCGACCCGGGTTTTCCCCGTCTTGCATCCTTGGTCCACACTTCGGCCGCCAGGTACCGTTCATCGGTCCTCGTTTCTCCCTGTCTGGAACCCCGGACTCTAGAGTTCCGCCTTCGGCCTTGTCCTTCGGGCAACCGACCCTCCCGTGCGGCTCAATGCCCGCCCACAAAACCGGTGAGACAAATGCCGGCCGGGTTCGCGCCTGGAACCACCGAACCGACGACGACCGGCATGACAACGGCATAGCCGTCCGGAACAGGAAACCGGCGCCGGAACCGCAACCCGAACCCATACCCGCGGCCGAACCCGGGAACGGACACGAGCCCGTTCGCGGCGGGAATCGCGACCCGACGCCCAAAGGGTACCAGGCGCTCATTCCCGATGCCCGCCTGGACCGCCATCCCGATGCTCGACCCGGCCGGTCTGGCGGCCTGAAGCCCAAGTCCCTGCCCGGCTACAGGCCCGATTCGAGTCCTGCACCAAACCCCGTTCCGAAGCCTGGTAGGAGACCATTTCCCGAGTGACTCCGGGAGTCACCCCCCCCAGTGCTTATCCTCTCAACTGTCAGGGACTTGGGAAATCAAAGACTCAGAAGAGGAAGCAGAAGCCGGATATCAGAGAAGTGAAATCGGAGGTGTCGAAGAACCTGGGACACTCCCCATCTGCCGGAGGACCGAGAATGGAAAGGAAGCGTCCCGGTCTCCGCCGGGCTGGGCGCGGTCTACAGCAGTCCGGCGAGTTCGTCCCGGCTCAGACCCGCCTGGCGCAGTATCTCCTGGACCGTACCCCTGGGCAGGTCGGCCCGATGGAAGGGAACGACGACTCGGCGGCGGGTTTCCGGGTGCAGGTAGATACGGTGGCTGCCTCGGGTCCGGTCGAGCTTGAACCCGAGGCGCTCGAGGACTTTGACCAGTTCTGCCGGGGTGAATGCCGGTAGCCTAGGCACCGGCGTTGACGGCCAGGTTGTACTCGAACGTGCCGTCTTCGGTCGGGACGGGCTCGCCGTGCTCGCGCAGGCTCTCGATGTAGAGCTCGGCCGCTTCCTTGGCCATTGCGAGCGCCTCATCGAGCGTGGTCCCGTAGGTAACGCAGCCGGGCAGCACCGGCACGGTAACGGTGTAGCCGCCCTCGGGCTCCTTCCTGAGCAGGATGCGGTAGTTCATCACCTTCATTGTCCAATTGTCCGGCTCCGGGCCGGCCTGTCAACCCGCGCCCGCTTGCGCCCACCACGGCACTGCCTACAATTCCCCGTGCCCGACCGGCTCGAGCAACTCGTCGAGAGCGACCCGCGTTTCCGGGTCGAGGCCTACCTGTTCGTCTTCGAATCGCTGCGCGAGGCCCAACGCATCCACCAACGCTCGAAGCACGTCTCGGCCCGCGAACTGCTCGACGGGTTCCGCGAGCTGGCGCGCTCCCGGTTCGGCCTGATGGCCCGCAAGGTGCTCTCGTCCTGGGGCCTGAACTGCACCCGGGACGTGGGCGCGGTGGTGTTCAACCTGGTGAACTCAGGCCTGATGTCGAAGACCGACGAGGACTCGGTCGAGGACTTCGAAGGCGTGTTCGAGTTCGAGACGGCGTTCGTCCGCGACTACCGGATTCCCGATGCCCCGAAACGCGGCAACTGATTCGCCCGACTGGTTTGGCCCGGACGGCAGCCTGAGCCGGCTGCACCCGGGCTACGAGTACCGGCAGGAGCAGGCGGTGATGGCCGCGCGGGTCGCGAAGGCGCTGGCGACCGGCGGCCGGCTGCTGGCCGAGGCCGGGACCGGCGTGGGCAAGAGCCTCGCCTACCTCGTCCCCTGCTGCGACTGGGCCGCGCGGAACGGCAAGCGGGTGGCGGTATCCACCTACACCCGGGTACTCCAGTCCCAGCTCGTTTCCCAGGACGCGCCGCTGGCCGTGAAGATGGTCGAGCGCGCGCCGAAAGTCGAGGCGGCCTACGGCCAGGAGAACTACCTGTGCCGGGCGCGGCTCGCGAGCCGGGTGACCCACGGCCTGTTCGACACCCGCGAAGAGGCCCGGGCCGCGGACGAGTTGCTCGACTGGGCGGCCCGCACCGAAGACGGCATCCTGCTCGACCTGCCCGGCGCGGTGCCGGTGCGGGTGCTGGCCCGGGTGGGCCGGGACTCGGCCGCCTGCCGGGGCCGCGACTGCCCGGAGTTCACCCGCTGTCACTATTTCCGCGCGAAACGGCGCTGGCAGGAGGCGGGCGTGCTGGTGGTGAACCACGCGCTCTTCTTCGCCGGTTTCGGCCCGGACTCCGAGGTGCTGCCCGAAATCGCGGCCGCGGTCTTCGACGAGGCCCACCGGTTGGAGGACGCCGGGGTGCGCCACTTCGGGGTCCAGCTCGGCCACGCCCGGCTCATTGGCCTGCTTGACGCGCTGGCGCCCGAGCGCGGCCGGGGACTGGTTCAGTACCTTGAGCCGGCCGACGAGCCGCGCCGGGCAATCGAAGACGCCTGCCGGGCCTGCCGAAGCGAACTGGACGAGTACTTCGACGGAGTCGGCCGGCTCCTGCCCGGCAACGCGACCCGCGCCCGCATCCAACAGGCGGTTGAGGACGCGCCCCGCGCCGGGCTTGCGAAGCTGGCCGAGATGGCTTCGGCGCTGTCGCGCGCGGTGGACGACGAGCAGGTGGCGGCCGAGTTCGCGGCATCGGGCCGGCGGCTGGCCGAGATGGCGGCCGGGTTCGGCCGGTTCGCCGAACCCGACCTCGAATCCGACGTCCACTGGGTCGAGCGGTCGGGCTCGGGCGCCTGCTCGCTGGTCTGCGCGCCGCTCGACGTCGCGCCGATGCTGCGCGAGCGGGTGTTCGACGAGCTGCACGCGGTGGTATTGACCTCGGCCACCCTGGCCGTGGCCGGCGATTTCGGGTTCACCCGAACCCGGCTCGGGCTCGACCGGTTCGAGGAGCTGGCGCTCGACTCGCCGTTCGACTACCGGTCCAACTGCCTGCTGTTCGTGCCGTCCAAGCTGCCCGACCCGACCGAACCCGAATATGTCGAGCGCGCCGCGCGCGGTATCCAGCGCATCCTCGCAGCCAGCCGGGGCCGGGCCCTGGTGCTGTTCACCAGCTATGAAATGCTCGGCCGGGTGCGCGAGCTGGTCGAGCCGGACGAGTTCGAAATCTACTGCCAGGGCGAACTACCGGTGGCCGAACTGCTGCGCCGGTTCCGCGACGACACCCAGTCGGTGCTGTTCGCCACCCAGGGGTTCTGGCAGGGCGTGGACGTGCCGGGCGAGTCGCTGTCGTGCCTGGTAATCTGCCGGCTGCCGTTCGAAGTGCCCGACGACCCGCGCCTGGCCGCCATTGCCGAGCGACTCAAGGCCGCGGGCGAGCACCCGTTCCCGGCCTACCAGTTGCCGACCGCGGTGCTCCGGTTCCGCCAGGGATTTGGAAGGCTCATCCGGAGCCGTTCCGACCGGGGCGTGGTCTGCGTGCTCGACCGGCGAATCGTCACCCGGTCCTACGGCGCGGCGTTCATCAGCTCGCTGCCCCGCTTGCCGGTGACCGGCCGGTTCGGGCAGGTGAAGAGCTTTCTCGACCCGGCCCGGGAAGATTGAACTCGGCGCTTGATTAGTGTCGGAAGGTCGCTATAATGCTTGGCTTCAGGACTGGTCAATCCGTCCAGCTTGACAGAAGTGCTTGACCGAGTATAAGGAACGACGCTGATGAAGACTTTTGTGCAGAAGAAAGAAGAAGTCAGTCGCAACTGGCACCTCGTTGACGCCGAGGGCCAGGTTCTCGGGCGGCTGGCCACCGGCATTGCCCGGCTGCTGATGGGCAAGCACAAGCCGACCTGGACCGCCCACGTCGACGACGGCGACCACGTGGTCGTCATCAACGCCGCGGGCATCCGGGTGACCGGCAAGAAAGTGACCGACAAGATCTACTACCGCCACTCCGGGTACCCGGGCGGCCTCAAGTCGCGGACCTACGGCGAGATGCAGCGCCGGTTCCCCGACCGGCCGCTCGAGCTCGCGGTCAAGCGGATGCTGCCCAAGAACCGGCACCAGTCGCCGCGCGTCCAGCGGCTGCACATCTACGCCGGGCCCGAGCACAAGCACCAGGCCCAGGACCCCAAACCAATCAAGCTATGAACACACGCCAATTTGCCGTCGGCTCGCGCAAGAGAGCCACCGCCCGGGTCTGGCTTATTGCCGGGAGCGACGAGCGAACCGTCAACGGCAAGCCGCTCGACGCCTACTTCGGCCGCCAGGACCTGGTCCGCGGCGCCCTCTCCCCGCTGTCGGTCACCGGCAGCCTCGACCAGTACGGGCTGCGCTGCACCGCCTCGGGCGGGGGTCTGAGCGCCCAGGCCGGCGCGGTCGCGCTCGGCGCCGCCCGCTGCCTCGTCGCCGTCAACGCCGAGCTGCGCAAGCCGCTCAAGGACGCCGAGTTGCTCAAGCGCGACCCGCGCGAGCACGAACGGATGAAGTACGGGCTCGCCAAGCGCAGGAAGAGGTTCCAGTGGACCAAGCGATAAGTCTCAAGAGCCTGCTCGAAGCCGGGCTCCATTTCGGCCACCGTTCCAACCGCTGGAACCCGAAGATGAAGCCCTTCATCTTCGGCAAGCGGGCCGGCATCTACATCATCGACCTCGAGAAATCGCTCGAGCGGATGCGCGTCGCCTACGACGCGGTCCGCAACATCAGCGAGGCCGGCCACGACATCATCTTCGTCGGCACCAAGCAGCAGGCCCGGCCGATCGTCCGCGAGGAGGCCGAGCGCTGCGGCGCCTTCTGGGTCACCGAGCGCTGGATTGGCGGCGTGCTGACCAACTTCGAGAACATCTCGGGCCGCATCACCCGGATGGTCGAGCTCGAGCGGATGATCGACGCGAGCGACTTCGGCACCGCCACCAAGAAGGAAGCCATCCTGATGCGCCGCGAGCACGCCAAGCTCAAGAAAATGTTCGAGGGCGTCAAGGACATGGACCGGCTGCCGGGCGCGATGTTCGTCATCGACCCGACCCGCGAGGACACCGCTCTCGCCGAGGCCCACCGGATCAATATCCCGGTGATCTCGCTGATCGACACCAACGGCGACCCGGAGCTGGTCGACTACCCCATCCCGGGCAACGACGACGCCCTGCGCTCGATCAAGCTGGTGACCAGCCTCATCGCCGACGCGGTCCTCGAAGGCCGCCGGGGACACGAACCGGAACCGCGGGAGGAAGCGTGAGCCAGCCGATGGACAAGGTCCGTGAGCTCCGCCAGCGCACCAGCGCCGGGATAATGGACTGCAAGGGCGCGCTCGACGAGTGCGGCGGCGACATCGACAAGGCGATCGAGATTCTCCGCACCAAGGGCATCGCCAAGGCCGCCAAGAAAGCCGAGCGGGCGACCTCGGCCGGCCTCGTCGACGCCTACATCCACCCGGGCGAGCGGCTCGGGGTGCTGGTCGAGGTCGCGGTCGAAACCGACTTCGTCGCCCGCAACCAGGAGTTCCGCCGCTTCGTCCGCGACATCTCGCTCCACATCGCCGCCGCCGACCCGGTCGCCATCGACCGCGCGGGCGTGCCGGCCGAGCTGGTCGAGCGCGAGAAGCGCATCGCCGCCGAGCAGGTCGCCGAGTCCAGGAAGCCGGCCAATATCGTCGAGAAGATTGTCCAGGGCAAGATCGAGAAGTACTACGCCGATGTCTGCCTGCTCGAGCAGCCCTTTGTCAAGGAACCGGACAAGACCGTCGGTGACTACCTGACCGAGCAGATCGCCAAGTTCGGCGAGAACGCGAAGATCGTCCGGTTCGCCCGCTTCAAGGTGGGTGAGTAGCCGCTCCCGGCCTCGCTACAACCGGGTCCTGCTGAAGCTGTCCGGCGAGGTATTCGCCGAGCCGGGCCTCCTCGACAAAATCATCGCCCAGGTTCTTGGCGTCCGCCGCGCCGGGGTCGGCCTCGCGCTCGTCTGCGGCGGCGGCAACATCCTGCGCGGCCGCGATGCGGCCGGGATGGACCGGGTCCGGGCCGACATCGCCGGGATGCTGGCCACCGTCGTCAACGGTGTCCAACTGGCCGACCGGCTCGGGAAGAAGCTCGAAGTGACCCACCTCACCGCCCGCCCGGTCGAAGGGTTCGTCGCCGGCTACTCGGTCGAGCGCGGCCGGGCCGAACTGGCAGCGGGCCGGGTTCTGGTCCTCTCCGGCGGCACCGGCAACCCGTTCTTCTCCACCGACTCGGCCGCCGCCCTGCGCGCCGCCGAGCTTGAGTGCGCCGCCCTGCTCAAGGGCACCAACGTCGCCGGGGTCTATTCGGCCGACCCGAAACGGAACCCGGAGGCGAGGCTCTACCGCCGGCTGGACTACGACCGGGCGCTGGCCGAAAACCTGAAGGTGATGGACGCCGCCGCCTTCGCCCTCTGCCGCGAGCGCCGCCTCCCGGTCCACATCTTTGACATCCGGGAGCCGGGGGCTATCATCGGAATCATCAAGGGAAAACCAACCGGGAGTCTCGTATGCTAGAAAACGTCTACAAAGAATTCCGCACCAAGATGCAGAAGTCGGTCGAAGTGCTCGAGGCCGAGTTCGCCCGCATTCGCACGTCGCGCGCCAACCCGGCACTGCTCGACGGCATCAAGGTCGAGGCCTATGGCGCGCCGACCCCGCTCAAGCAGGTCGCCAGCATCTCGGTGCCTGAGCCGCGCCAGCTCGTGGTCCAGCCCTGGGACCGCAACCTGCTCACCGAGGTCGAGAAGGCGCTGCAGAAGTCCGACCTGGGGCTCAACCCCAAAGTCGAGGCCAACCTCGTCCGGATAATGATCCCGGCGCTCACCGAGGAGCGGCGCCGCGAGCTGGTGAAACTCTGCGGCAAGCTCACCGAGGACGCCCGCATCGCGGTTCGCAACATCCGGCGCGAGGCCAACGACCGCATCAAGTCGCTCGAAAAGGCCAAGGACATCTCCGAGGACGACTCCAAGACCGGGGTCAAGAAGGTCCAGGAGATAACCGACGAGCTCATCGCCCGGCTCGACGAGCTGTTCAAGCAGAAGGAAACCGAAATCCTCGAGCGGTGACGCCCCGCGTCGCCGCGCCGGCCCCGGAAGGGAGCTGACCGATGGCCGAACCGCCGCTCAAGGTCCCCCGCCACGTCGCCGCGATCATGGACGGCAACGGCCGCTGGGCGCGACAGCGCGGGCTGCCTCGCGCGCTCGGCCACCGCGAAGGGGTCAAGGCCCTGCACGATGTAGTCAAGGCGAGTTCGGACCTCGGAATCGGTTTCCTGACTGTCTACTCGTTCTCGACCGAGAACTGGCACCGGCCCGAATCCGAGGTCAACGCCCTGATGCAGCTGATGGCCGCGAGCATCGACGCCGAGCAGGACGGCCTGATGAAGAACAACGTCCGGGTGAAGACCATCGGCCGCACCGCCGACCTGCCGGAATCGGTCCGGCTCCGGCTCGCGCGGCTGGTCGACGCCACCGCCGGCAACACCGGGCTGGTGTTCACCCTTGCCCTCAGCTACGGCGGCCGGGCCGAGCTGGTCGACGCCTGCCGCCGGGCGGTCGAGTCGGGTTCGCCGCCGGCGACCGAGAACGACTTCGCGCGGCTGCTCTACGACCCGGAACTGCCCGACCCTGACCTCCTCATCCGCACCGGCGGCGAGCAACGCATCTCCAACTACCTGCTCTGGCAGCTCGCCTACACCGAGCTCTACTTCACCGAGACCCTCTGGCCCGACTTCCGCCGGGACGGGCTCGTCGCGGCCGTCGAGGACTACGGCCGCCGCCAGCGCCGCTTCGGACGGGTATGAAACTCGGCGGCACTCTCAGCCGGGTGCTCATCGGCGGGGCGCTCGCGCTGGCCGTCTTCCTGCTGGTGATGCGCGCGCCCGGTTGGTCGCTGGCCGTGCTGGTCGCGGCCTGGTCGGTGCTCGCCACCCTCGAGTTCATCCGGCTGCTGCGGCCGGCCGGCATCGAGCTCAACCCCTGGCTGCTGGGTCTGCTCAACGCCTCGACCGTGGCCGCGGCCTGGCTCGGCTGGCTGCCCGGCTACCTCGCCGCGCCTTTCGCGGTCGTGCTGGTACTGTCGGTACTGCTCGCCGACCCGCGCCCGCGCACCCCGGTCTACTCGGTGTTCATCCTCGTCTACACCGGCTTCCTGCCCGCGCACCTCGTGCTGGTCCGCGAAACGGTCGGTGCGCAGGGCCTCTCGCCCTGGCTGGTGATGTTCCCGCTGCTCGCCACCTGGCTCAACGACACCGCGGCCTGGGGCGCGGGCCGGCTCTTCGGCCGCACGAAACTGATGCCCGCCCTAAGCCCGAAGAAGACCTGGGAAGGATTCCTCGCCGGGCTGGTCGTGTCCGCCGCGTTCGCCGCTCTCTTCCTCTCCCGGTTCTCGCCGTTCGCCGACCGTCCCTGGCAGTTCCTGGCAGTGGTCGGCATCGGGCTGGGCACGCTCTCCCAGGTCGGCGACCTGTTCGAATCGATCTTCAAGCGCGCGGTCGCGGTCAAGGACAGCTCGACCGCGCTCGGCGAGCACGGCGGCTTCCTCGACCGGGTAGACTCGCTGCTGTTCACCATCCCGGCCTGGTACTGGCTGCTGCGGGTCTACCTGCCGTGAAACTCACCGACCCGGTAATCGGTGGCGGCCCGAAGGTCCAACCCGAGTACGTCGCGTTCGACTCGTTCGGGGTGATGGGCCAGTGCACCCTCGTCACCACGCCCGATGTCGTTGTCTGCATCGACCCGGGAGCGTCCGCCGAGAGCGCCTCGTTCCCACTGCCCGAGCCCGAGCGCCGGGCGCTCGAGGCCCGCTACCTCGACGCCTGTCGCGCGGCGGCCGCGAAGGCGAAGGCCATCGTCGTCTCCCACTACCACCTCGACCACTTCCTCGACGCCCGCGACCCCGGGGTCTACGCCGGCAAGGTGCTCTTCGCCAAGGCGCTGGACGACCTGCCGCCGAAACAGCTTGCCCGGGCCGAACGGTTCCACGCGACCATCGCCGGACTGCCCGACGAGACCGTCTGGTGCGACGGCCGGCGCTTCAAGTTCGGCCGCACCGAGGTAGCTTTCTCGGAACCGGCCTGGCACGGCGAGGAGAACGCCGAGCCGGGCACGGTGGTGATGGTCGAAGTGAAGCGCGGCCGCGAAGAACTGCTCTTCACGTCCGACGTCTGCGGCCCGACGTTCACCGGCACGGCCGAGTTCGTCGCGAACAGCGGCGCCCGGACCGTGATTCTCGACGGCTACCCGACCATCCTGCTCGGCCAGCTCGAAACCGACCTGGACCTCGTCAGAAGCGTCATCAACGTCTGCCGCATCCTCCACTCCAAGGGGCTCAAGACCCTGGTCTTCGACCACCACCACTGCCGCGACTACCGCTACCCGGCCTTCTACCGGCTTGCCTACGACAAGGCAAGGCAACTGAAGAAGGAGTTCGGCAGCGCGGCCGAGCTTGCCGGTAACGCCAGCGCGGTGCTCAGGGGACTGCAGGACCACGGCCCGACGAAATGGAAGAAATGGGCGCCGCTCGACCTCAACGCCTGCCGGACGGCTGTCGAGCGCGCCGCGCCGGACCCGAAGACGAAGAAGTCCCTGCTCCGCGACCTCGACCGCTGGGTCGCCTGACGCAAGAGACATTGCCAGCCGTGCCGGCCCACCGACGACCCCGGCCGTTTGACTTGCCGGGCGGTTTCAATAGACTCGACGCTTGACCGGCAGCATAGCCCGTGACGTGATCGTGACTACCTTCTCCTGAGGAGGAACCAAGATGTTCTTAGCCCTGACCCTCGCCGTCACGCTGGCCGGAATCGCCCCCGCCTCCGGGGTGACCGCCGCTGACCGGCCCAACGACGGCGGCAGCACCATCCAGGTCACCTGGACCCGCTCGCCCGACGAAGGCATAATCGGCTACCGCGTCCTGCGCCGCGCCGATGGCGCTGTGGAATGGGACACCCTCACGATGGTCGGCCGGTTCATCGCCCGCTACAACGACCAGGCGGCCGAGGACGGCACCCGCTACCAGTACGCGGTGCTGGCGGTCTCCGACACCGCGGCCGCGGTTTCCGAACCGTCGGCCTGGGCCGCCAGCAAGCCCCAGTGGTACAACTCTGAAAGGACCACCGCGCTCATCGGCTCGCTCATCTTCACCTTTCTGATAGTCTTCTTCACTTTCCAGGCCCGCTCCGGCCGCAAGCTCTTCATCCGCCGCATCGGCGGGCTCGACGCGGTCGAGGAAGCGCTCGGCCGCGCAACCGAGATGGGCCGTCCCATCCTCTACGTCCCCGGGCTGTCGTCCATCGCCGACGTCGCGACCATCGCCGCGCTCAACATCCTTGGCGAGGTCGCCAAGAAGACCGCCAAGTTCGGCACCCCGCTGATCGTGCCCAACCGCGACCCGATCGTCTACACCGTTGCGCGCGAAGTGGTCAAGGAAGCCTACACGTCGGCCGGCCGGCCCGACGCGTTCAACCCGGACATGGTCTTCTACGTCACCGACCAGCAGTTTGCCTACGCCGCGGCGGTCGACGGCATAATGGTCCGTGAGAAGCCGGCGACCAACTTCCTGATGGGGATGTTCTGGGCCGAGTCGCTGATCCTGGCCGAAACCGGCGCGTCCACCGGCGCTGTCCAGATCGCCGGCACCGACGCCATCGGCCAGCTTCCGTTCTTCATCACCGCCTGCGACTACACGCTGATCGGCGAGGAGCTCTACGCCGCGTCGGCCTACCTGTCACACGAGCCGCTGCTCCTGGGCGCCATCAAGGGCCAGGACTGGTCCAAGCTCCTGATTCTCGGCCTGATCATCATCGGCACGATCCTCCAGCTGACCGCGGGCGTGCCGGTCATCGACATCTTCTAGGGAGGAACTGTGCAGCGAAGACTACCACTGCTGCTCGTCCTTGTCCTGGGCATCTTCGGGGCCGCCGCGTTCGTCATCCCCCACCCGGCGGTGCGCGGGGTCGACGAGGTGATGCGCAACGACGTCATCCGCATCATCACCGCGTTCAGCCTCGTGCTCGGGGTCGGCTCGATCATCCGCCACCACCTGATCAAGATCCGGCGCAAGGCCGAGCACTGGCCGTTCTCCTGGGTCACGCTCATCACCCTGGTCGTCAGCGCCATCCTCGGCCTGTTCGGCGGCATCGACCCGGCTTCGCCCGGCATCCTGTTCCGCGCCGGCGGCGTCGGCCGCTTCCTCGGCACTTTCCACATCCAGGTGCTTTACGAGAACATGATGGTGCCGCTGGCCGCGACGATGTTCGCCCTGCTGGCGTTCTTCATGGCCTCGGCCGCTTACCGGGCATTCCGGGCCCGCAACTTCGAGGCGACGCTGCTGCTCATCGCCGCCTTCATTCTGATGCTCGGTGCGGTGCCGCTCGGCCGGATGCTCATCAAGCCGCTGCCCGAGTTCGCCGAGTGGATCCTGACCGTGCCCAACACCGCCGCCAAGCGCGGCATAATGTTCGGGGTCGGTCTCGGGACAATGGCCACCTCGCTCAAAATAATCCTCGGCATTGAACGCGGATGGCTGGGCGGAGGTGGCAAGTGAAGTTCTGGGACAAGCTGCTCGCCATCGACCGGCGCTGGATCTACGTCGTTATCTGGCTGGTGGTGATGATCCCGCTGCTGGTGCCCTTCGGCATCAAGCCCGAGGCGATGCCGCCGGTCAAGATGATGTTCGCCTACATCGATACGATGCCCGAGGACAAGGCGCTGGTCATCTCGGTCGACTACACGCCCGACACCGAGCCGGAACTGCACCCGATGTACATCTCGCTGCTGCGCCACGCCTTCGCCACCAAACGCAAGGTCGGCGTGCTCTGCGTCAGCTCGGTGATGAGCCTGGGGCTGGCCGAGTCCGGCCTGCGCCAGGTACTCGAGGAGTTCAACTCCCGCGCCGAGACGCCGGAGGATTCAATAGTCTACGGCCGCGACTGCGTCAACTGGGGCTGGTCCACCCCGTTCATCACCATCCTGCTCGGGCTGGGCGAGCGAGTGACGAACGTCTTCCCGGTGGACTACTTCGGCAACCGGACCGACACCCTGCCGATAATGGCCGGCCTGAAGAACTACGACGACATGGGCATCGTCGTGTCCATCGCCGGCTCGTCGGTCCCGCTCTCCTGGGTGAACTACGCCCACACCCAGTTCGGCGTCCACATGGGCTGCGGCATAACCGCGGTGTCGGCCGCCGACTTCTACCCCTACCTCAACTCGGGCCAGTTCACCGGGATGCTGGCCGGGATGAAGGGCGCGGCCGAGTACGAACAGCTCACCGCCGAGAAGATGGCCGCGCTCGGGCTTGACTGGGACCTGCAGCGCAAAGGGACCGAGGCGATGAGTTCCCAGACCGCCGCCCACATCGCGATCATGGTTTTTATCCTCATCGGCAACTTCGCCTTCTTCATCACCCGCAGGAGGAAGCAATGAACCTCGCCACCGACCCCTGGGTCTGGGTAGCCGCGATCCTGACGCTGGCCGTCTTCTCCTTCCTCTACCGGGAGAACCCTTTCTACCGCTTCGCCGAGCACCTCTTCGTCGGCCTCGCCAACGGCTACGCAATCACCTTCTACTTCCACCGGGTCCTGGTCCCCTACCTGATCGAGCCGGTCGGCCACGGCGAGAAGCTGTGGCTGATTGCCATCGCGCTGGTCGGCGCGCTCTACTTCACCCGCTTCATCCCCAAGATATCCTGGCTTGTGCGCATCCCGATCGCGGT
>JAFGQF010000205.1 GCA_016935775.1 Caldifarciminota bacterium | reverse complement strand
CTGCATCTCGACCGGCAGGTTCTTGATGAAGTACACGTCGCCCGGCAGGGTGACGAACCGGTACTTGTTCAACAGCCACGAGACGATGAACCCGAACGCCGCGCCCAGCCCGGTGCCGACCCCGCCCATCAAGAGCCCGGCAAAGACGAATATCCGCGTCACCGCCCCCGGCCGCGCGCCGATGGTCTTGAGGATGCCGATCTCCCGGGTCTTGCGCAGCACGATCATCGTCAGCATCCCGACGATGTTGAACGCCGCCACCAGCACGATCAACACCAGCACGATGAAGGTCACCACCTTCTCGAGCCGCAGCGCGGTGAACAGGTTCCGGTTCTGCGCGATCCAGTCCACCGCCCGGAACGGGAACCCGAGCCGGTCCTCGACCCGGCGGGCAATCGCGCTCGCGCGGTAGATGTCCGAGACCTTCAACTCGTAGCCCGATATCATCCCCGGCATTTCGAGGAACCGCTGCATCTGGTCGAGCGCGACATAGATGAAGCTCGAGTTGTACTCGTAGAGCCCGGAATCGAACACCCCGTTCACCCGGAACGACCGGGTCCGGGGCAGGAACCCGAGCGGCGTGCTCGTCCCGCCGTAGGGCGCGACCACCGAGAGCCGGTCGCCGACCCCGACCCCGAGCATCCGCGCCAGGTCCACGCCGATGACCACCCCGGCCGAATCGAAACCGAACTCGCCCTCGATGACGCTCGCGCCGATGTCGGTTATCTCCTGCTCGTGCTGCGGGTCGATGCCCCTTACCACCACGCCCTCGACCCCGCTCTGCGACCGCACCAGCGTCTTGCCGTAGATGAACGGCGCGGCGCTCACCACGCCCGGCTGGCCGCGGATCTGCGCAAGCAGCGTGTCGTCCGGCCCCGAGTACTGAATCGGCTGGTAAGAGTACTTGGTCAGCACGACGTGGGGCGTGGCGCCGAGGATGCGCTCGCGCAACTCGCGGTGGAACCCGTTGATGACCGACAGCACGATCAGGATTGCCGCCACTCCGACGAACACCCCGCCGATTGCGATCAGCGTGATTCCCGACGCCCGGTTGCCGGCCCGGGCGCGCAGGTAGCGCCGGGCGACGAAAAGCTCGAAGCGCATCAGCGGGTGGACAATCCGCTACCCGGCGATCGGCTCGCCCTCGCCGCTCGGTGCGGCATGGACTCGCAGTTGCGGGAACAGGATCACGTCGCGGATGGCCGGCGTGTCGGTGAACAGCATCACCAGCCGGTCCACGCCCAGCCCGAGCCCGCCGGTCGGCGGCATCCCGTGCTCGAGCGCGGCGATGTAGTCCTCGTCCAGGGTCGCGAATTCCTCGTGCCGGGCAAGCTGGTCCGCGAACCGCTGGCGCTGCTCGACCGGGTCGTTCAGCTCGCTGAACGCGTTGCCGACCTCCATCCCGGCGACCACTGGCTCGAACCGCTCGACCAGCCGCGGGTCGTCCCGGTGCTCCTTGGCCAGCGGGCAGGTGATCTTCGGGTGGTCCATCACGAAGCTCGGCTCGACCAGCCGGTCCTGGACCAGCGCCTCGAACAGCTTGTCCAGCAGCTTCACCCGGCTCGTCCCTTCCTCGACCTTGATGTTGAACCGCGCCGCCACCTTGAGCAGCATCTTGTCCGACAGCTCGAGCGGGTCGGCCTCGATCCGCTCGGCCAGCGCCTCGGTGAACCGCACCCGCTGCCATGGCTTTGACAGGTCCACCGTCCGGCCCTGGAAGGTAATCTCCGGCTTGCCGTGCAGTTCCACGGCCAGGAACCGGAACAGCTCCTCGACCAACGCCATCATCTCGGTGTAGTCGGCATACGCCTGGTACAGCTCGACCTGGGTGAACTCCGGGCTGTGGGTCCGGTCCAGCCCCTCGTTGCGAAAATCCTTGCACAGTTCGTACACCCGGTCCAGCCCGCCGACAATCAGCCGCTTCAGGTACAGCTCGTCCGAGATGCGCAGGTACATTTCCTGCTCGAGCACCTTGTACCAGGTCCGGAACGGCTCGGCCGCCGCCCCGCCGTACAGCGGCTGCAAGGTCGGGGTTTCGACCTCGATGAAGCCCCGGCCGTCCAGGAACCGCCGGACCAGCGCGGTCAGCTTCGCCCGGGCCACGAACACCTTGCGCGAATCCTCGTTGACCACCAGGTCAAGGTAGCGCTGGCGGTACCGGGTCTCGACGTCCTTGAGCCCGTGGAACTTCTCCGGCAGCGGCCTGAGCGACTTTGCCAGCAGCACCAGCTCGCGCACGTTGACGGTTATCTCGCCCGTTCGGGTCCGGAACATCTCGCCCCTGACCCCGACGATGTCGCCGATGTCCAGCAGCCCCAGCCGCTCGAACGGCTCGTCGCCGAGCGCGTCCTTGCGCAGGTAGAGCTGGACCCGCGTGCCCGCGTCCTGCAAGTGGCCGAACTGGGTCTTGCCGTGCTCGCGCCGCGACATCAGCCGGCCGGACAGGCTGACCTCGGTCTTCGCCTCGCTCAGGGCGTCGAACTGCTCGACGACCTCGGCTGCGGAGTGGGTCCGGTCCCAGCGATACGCGTAGGGACGGACGCCCAGCTCCTTCAACTTGTCGTGCTTGGCGCGCTGTGGATTGGTGTCTTCTGTTGCCTGGGACATCGGCCGAAACTATATCTCTCGCCCCTGTCCGAGTCAAGGAACGTGGCCTGGCGGGCCGTCGGTTCTCCGGCTGTTCTTCCCGCTGGACGCTGTCCCGCTTTGCCGCGCCGCCCCGGTATTCGAGCTCCCATCCTCGGTGCCCTTGGCGGTCTTCTCGCTCATCCGCCTCTGTGCCTCCGTGGTTGAACTGGTCCGCGTCCTCCCTTTACAGCGGCCCGCCGCCACCTAGACTAGACCGGATGGGCCGCGTTCTCTGCCTCGACATCGGCACCCGCCGCACCGGAGTCGCGCTCTCGGACGAAACCCGGCTCATCGCCCAGGGACTGCCCACCATCGAGCACCGCGACGACGCCCGGCTGACAGAGCAGGTCGCCGCGCTGGTCGCCGCCCACGACGTCGACCTGCTGGTCGTCGGCCTGCCGCTCTCCGAAGACGGCCGGCCCTCAACCCGGTCCGAACAGGTAAGACAGCTCGCCAACCGGCTCCGCAACCGGCTCAAGCTGCCGGTTGAGTTCCAGGACGAACGGTTCTCGACCAGCCGCGCCCTCGACGTACTTGAGGAGGCGGAAGGCAAGTCGGCAGGTCGCTCGCGGCCGGCGTCCAAGGGTCACGGCAACCGCCGCAAGCAGGCCGCCGACCGCATCGCCGCGGTCCTCATCCTCGAAGACTGGCTGGCAGAGAGCGAACGGCACGCGACAACAAGTGGGTCCCCTCTCCCTGGACAGGGAGAGGGTCAGGGTGAGGGTCGAGAGTGAAACGCCAGCCTGCGGGCATGACGAACCGGGCCCGCCGCCTGCGCCGTGAGTCTACCGATGCCGAACGCCTGCTCTGGCGGCATCTACGGAATCGCAAACTCGCCGGAGCCCGGTTCCGGCGTCAGCACCCTGTAGGCCCCTACGTCGTTGACTTCTGCAGCCCCGGCGCTCGACTCATCATCGAAGTTGACGGCGGACAGCACGCCGAACGCACTGAATATGATAGCCGCAGGGAACGTCATCTCGCCGGCCACGGCTTCCGGGTCCTGCGCTTCTGGAACAACGAGGTACTCCAGCAGACCGAGGCGGTACTGGTGGCTATTGCCTCTGCCCTGTCCCCTCACCTCAATCCTCTCCCCGGCGGGGAGAGGAAGGAGAGACCCCACGACCGGCGCTACGCGCCCCCTCTCCCTGAAGAGGGAGAGAGTCAGGGTGAGAGTCAACAATGAAACGACTGGTTCGTCTCATCATCTCTGTGCCTTTGTGGTTGACGTTCTTCCTTGCCTGTCCTGCGGGCGAGCCGGTCAAGGTCACCATCCCGCCCGGTGCCAGCACAGCGGCCATCGCCGACTCGCTCGAGGCCCACGGCATCATCCACAGTCGCGCAGTGTTCATCGGCCTGTCGCGCCTGCTCGGATTCGACCGGCGGCTTCGCCACGGCCGCTACGAACTGCGGCCCGGTACCGGGGCGCCTGCCGCGCTGCGCGAGTTGTCCCGGCCCGGCGTCACCGCGGTCCGTGTCACCATCCCCGAGGGCTGGCGCCTGCTCGACATCGCCCGCCTGCTCGAGGACAAAGACATCTGCACCGGCCCTGGCTTCCTCGCCGCCTGCGCCGACCCGGACCTGCTCGCCGAGTTGGGCATCCCGGGCAAGGACGCCGAGGGCCTGTTGTTCCCCGACACCTACGAGTTTGAGACCGGTACCGAGCCCGCCGACGTGGTCCTGCGGCTCGGCCGCAGGTTCGCCCGGGTCTTTGCCGAGCTGAAAGCCGAACTGCCCGGCCAGCCGCTCGACGACCGCGAGACGGTCATCCTCGCCTCGATTGTCGAGAAGGAAGCGGTCGTCGCCGACGAGGCCCCGCTCATCGCCGGCGTGTTCCTGAACCGGCTGCGCCGGGGACTGCCGCTGCAGTCCTGCGCCACGGTCCAGTACGTCCTGCCCCGGCACCGGGAAGTGCTGACCTACGCCGACACCCGCGTCGAATCGCCCTACAACACCTACCGGCACGAAGGCCTGCCGCCCGGGCCGATATCCAACCCCGGCCGCCGCGCCCTGGCCGCCGCGCTGCAGCCGGCCGAAACCGACTACCTGTTCTTCGTTGCTCGGGGCGACGGCAGCCACGTCTTCTCGAAGACGTGGCGCGAGCACGAAAAGGCAAAGCGCCGCGTCAACCGCGGCGCGCGCTAGTTTTCCCTCTACTCAGTCCGGAGTCGCCCGCAGTGCGATAAAACTCGCCGGGGACATGACCGGCTTTCGGTGCTGCGAAACCCGGATCGTGTCCCCG
>JAFGQF010000204.1 GCA_016935775.1 Caldifarciminota bacterium | reverse complement strand
TTCACCGGGCTGCGGGTCGGGCTGGGCGTCTCGTGGATGGTGATAGTCGCGGCCGAGATGCTGCCCGGCTCTGACGCCGGGGTCGGCTACCTGATGATCTACGCCTACCAGCTCGCGCGGATGGACGTGCTGATAACCGGGATGATCCTCATCGGCATCGTCGGCGCGCTGCTGTCGTGGCTGGTCGGGCTGGCGGGCCGGCCGCTGACCGGCTGGCAGCGGAGGGCGGGATGAGCGCGAGCGGCGTCCGAGTGCGGGAACTGGCCAGGACGTTCGAGGCCCGGGACGGGACCCGGGTCGAGGCGCTGGCCGGCATCAGCCTGGATATCGAGCCGGGCAGTTTCAGCTGCATCGTCGGCCCGACCGGGTGCGGCAAGACGACGCTGCTGAGGGTCGTCGCCGGGTTGCTCGAGCCGACGGCCGGCAGTGTGGAGGTCGGCGACGCCCCGGTGACCGGGCCGCGGCGGGAGACCGGGATGGTCTTCCAGCAGTACTCCCTTTTCCCGTGGCGCAGCGTGCTCGACAATGTCGGTTTCGGGCTTGAGGTGCGCGGGGTCAACAAGCCCGAGCGACACGCGCGGGCGCGGGAGCTGCTCGAGCTGGTCGGGCTTTCCCGGTTCGAGAGAAGCCGGCCCTACGAGCTGTCGGGCGGGATGCAGCAGCGGGTGGCCATCGCCCGGTCGCTGGCGACCGACCCCGACCTGCTGCTGATGGACGAGCCGTTCGGGGCGCTGGACGAGCGGACCCGGCACCGGCTCCAGGACGAGCTGCTGGCCGTCTGGCAGCGCACCGGCAAGACGGTGCTGTTCGTGACCCACAACATCGACGAGGCGGTCTACCTGGGCGAGCGGGTCATCGTGCTCGCCGACCGCCCGTCGCGGATTGCCGACGACCTGTCGGTAGGGCTGGCGCGGCCGCGCGACCGCGTGGCGCCCGGGTTCACCGCGGCGCTGCTCAGGGTCCGGGCCGTGCTCGAGGCAGTGATGCAGCAGAGCGGCTCCGGTGACACGGAGCCGAAAACAGGAGGAACGGATGAAGAGAGGCCTGACAGCCGCGGTCCTGCTTGTTGCGGCCGCTAGCAGTGCGTTCGCCACGCCGCTGATATGGCGCGGGGCGGGGATGCTGAAGCCGTTGGGGTTCCAGGCGTACGTCGGTACCGGCTACCTGCAGACTGCCAAGAAGTGGGTGGACAGCACCGAGTCGTGGGTCGAGCTGGGCGACGCCTCGAAGACCACGACCATCAAGGTCTTCCCGGCGGTGATGTTCGCGCCGGTGAAGAACCTCGAGGTCGGGCTGCACGCGCCGCTGTTCTTGAAGACCAAGGACACGCTGAGTTCGATGGGGCTGGGCGACGCTTGGTTCAAGGCGCGCTATGGTATCCTGCAGGGCAAGCTGACGCCGGTGAAGCTGACCTTCACGGCGGCGGCGGTGTTCCCGACCGCGGCCGAGGACGCGAACCCGTCGCTGGGCGACCGGACCCTGAATTTCGGGTTCGGGCTCATCGGCCAGACCCAGTCGCTGGCCGGGTTCGTCGGTCACCTGCGGCTCGGCTACTGGCTGAACGGCAAGAAGAAGGCGGGCGAGGTCGAGAAGGCCCAGGGCAACATGCTTGAGTACGTCGCCAAGGTGGACTACAACTTCACCAAGAAGTTCCAGCTCTGGCTGTCCGGGGTCGGAACGATGCAGGCCGAGGCCGAAGGCAACGCCGAGACCAATCGGCATATGCTTTCTCTGGGCGCGGTTTGGAAACCGCTGCCGGTGGTCAAGCTGAACGTCCGTCCCAAGGTGCTCGTGCCGCTGGAGGCGCTTTCGAAGGGCGGCAGCATCAACCCGTGGGAGGCCGGGCTCGACTTCTGGGTCGACCTGCCCTGAACGTTCCATTACGGGGGCGCAATGGAACTGACCGATACCGACCGGGCGAACATCGAGCGGGCGCGCAAGGTGGGCGAGGGGCGGGGCCATGTTCTGAACCCCGATACCAAGCGCGCCCGCAAGATAGCCAACCTGCTGGCGAAGAACTTCGCCGAGTTCGGCAAGTACTACTGCCCGTGCAAGCAGTCCCAGCCGCTTGACCCGGCGCGCGACACGGTGTGTCCGTGCCCGGACCTGGACGAGGAGATTGCCCGTGACGGTCATTGCCACTGCTGGCTGTTCTTCAGGAAGCCGGAGAGCGAAAATGGAAAGCCCTGCGAGAACTGATAGCGCGGTTTCTTCTCCGGTTCGGAGAAAGCCGAGGCAGACGAGAAGGGAGTGGGAATGCAGATTCCTGAGCAGGTGAGAAAGCTGTTCGAGCAACGGCCGCTGATGTACCTCGCAACCGTGGATGGGTCCGGAATGCCCAACGTCGTGCCGATGCTCCAGTACTGGTGGTTCAACGATGACACGATGGTGATCGGCGACCTGTTCATGAAGGCGACCAGGGCCAATGTCCAGGCAAACGGCAGGGTATGCATCTCCGCTTGCGGAAAGGGGAACGAGGCGTTCAAGCTGAGGGGAACCGCGAGCTACGAGACTTCGGGCCCGGCCTATGACCTGGCCAACGGCGAACTGCACCGCGGCAGCCCGGACAAGGACTTCAGGGGCGTGGTCGTGTTCAGGGTGACCGAGGTCTACGACGCGGCCAAGGGGCCTGATGCCGGCAGGCTGCTGGTCAGGGTGGGCGAGCCGCCCGCGGATTCCTGATGGAGAAAGAGCGACCCGGAATCGCCTGGCTGGTCCTGCTGCTGGTTGGGTTGCTGCTGCTGGTTACCGGCGCAGCGTCCGGCAACTTCCGTGTAATTCACCAGTTCGCCAGCAAGTTGTGTCTTTCCTGCATGGGATTCGTGTAGTTCAGCCCGCTACACCGGCCGGCCGCCGCCGGTCGCAGGACAGACGGCAAGGCCCGGACTGCATTGCAGGCCGGGCCTTTGCTTTCGGAGGCAGCTAGCCGAGGATTGCCTTGAGGTCCTCGTCCGCGGTCCTGATGGGCATCAGGTTGAACTTGTCCACCAGGATGTTCACCAGGTTCGGGGTCAGGAACGCGGGCAGGGTGGGGCCGATGCGGATGTTCCTGATGCCGAGAGCGAGCAGGGTCAGCAGGACCGCGACCGCTTTCTGCTCGTACCAGGACAGGATTATCGACAGCGGCAGGTCGTTGACCGCGAGCCCGGTGGCGTCGGACAGGCCGAGCGCGACCTGGATGGCCGAGTAGGCGTCGTTGCACTGACCCATGTCCAGCAGGCGCGGGATGCCGTCAATCTCGCCGAGCTCGAGCCGGTTGAACTTGAACTTCCCGCACCCGAGCGTGAGGATGACGCAGTCCTGCGGCAGCTTCTGCGCCAGCTCGGTGTAGTAGTTACGGTCCGGCTTGGACCCGTCGCAGCCGCCAATGAGGAAGAAGCGGCGAATCCTGCCGGCCAGCACGAGCTGGATGACCTTGGGCGCGACCGCCATCACCGCGGTGTGGCCGAAGCCGACGGTGATATGCTTCTCCTCGCCGTCCTCGGCAAACCCGGGCGCGGCCAGGGCCGCCTCGATGACCGGGGTGAAGTCCTTGTCCGGGCCCACGTGGGTGACCCCGGGCCAGGCGACGAGGCCGGTAGTGAAGATCCGGTCCTTGTACGAGTCGCGCGGCTTCTGGATGCAGTTGGTGGTCATCAGGATTGCGCCCGGGAAGTCGGGGAACTCCTTCTGCTGGTTCTGCCACGCGGTCCCGTAGTGACCGACAAGGTGCCGGTGCTTTTTGAGACCGGGGTAGCCGTGGCAGGGCAGCATCTCGCCGTGGGTGTAGATGTTGATGTCCTTGCCCTCGGTCTGCTTGAGCAGCAGCTCGAGGTCGCGCAGGTCGTGGCCCGAAACGAGGATGCACTTGCCCTTGACCGGGGTGATGCGTACCTTCGTCGGCTCGGGGTTGGCGTAGGTGGTGGTGTTGGCCTTGTCGAGCAGCTCCATTGCGCCGAGGTTGAGCTTGCCGGTGTCGAGGGCAGCCGCAAGCAGGGTGTCGGCCTGCTGTTCGTCGCGGCTGAGCAGGTCGAGCAGTCGGTGGAACTCGGCATACAGCTTGTCGTCATCGTAGCCGAGCACGTGGGCGTGGTCGGCATAGGCGGCCGCGCCTTTGAGCCCGAAGAGGATAAGGTCGTGCAGGTCGGCGATGTCGTCGCCCCACTTCTCGTGGCGGAAGAGGATACCGACCTTGCGCCCCTGCTCGACGAGGCCCTCGATGTCGGCGGCAGGCTGCCAGGCGGCCGGACCGGCCGGTTGCTCGACCGGCTTGCCGGCCTTGTTTGCCGCGTCCTCGTAGAGGTTTCTCGCCCGGTCGCGCATCCGCGCGGCTCTATCGAGCAGCCCTTGAAGCCGCTCGGGGTCGAAGTCCACGTTGGTGATGGTCGTGAACAGCGCCTCGGCGGTGAAAGCGTTGGCCTCGGGGTCGGTCGCGCCCAGCTGTCGCGCGCGATGGGCATAGATCGCGAGGCCCTTGGTGGCTTCGATCAGCAGGTCCTGGAGAATCGCGGTTGTTTCGTCCTTGCCGCAGACACCCTTGACCGTGCAGCCGGTTCCTTTGGCGGCCTGCTCGCACTGGTAGCAGAACATGCTCATTCTCGGTCTCCTTTCATTGGTCGGTGAAGGTCTTGCCGTCGATATCAATGATGACTTCGGCGAACGGGATTGGCCGGCCCGAGTCGGCGATGGCCTGCCGGACGAGCCGGCCCAGGCCCGAGCAGCAGGGCACTGTCATCCGCGCGACCCGGACCGAGTTGGGCGCGTTGGCCCGGAACATCTCGGCCAGCTTCTGCCGGTAGAACCCGGCGTCGTCGAGCTTGGGACAGCCGACCAGCAGTACCCGATCCTTCACGAACCTCTCGTGGAAGTCCGGGCTGGCCGCGCATACGCAGTCGGCCGCGACCAGCAGGTCGGCACCCTTGAGGTACGGCGCGCCTGCCGGCACCAGCATTATCTGGACCGGCCAGTTGCGCAGCCGGGACGGCCGCGCGGATGCCGGCGTTGTCAGTTCGGCTCCGTCCGGCGGCTCGACGCTCCGCACCGACGAGCCAGGGCAACCGCAGGCCGGGGGGTGATTGTCGACTGCCGAATGACGAATCCCGGGGACCGGGATGCCGTGTGCCTTCAGGTAGGCAAGCGCCTCGTCGTGGTACTCGCCGGCGCCGTGGTCCTTGAGGTGCCTGAGGTGGGCGGCGATGGTGTTGGGGCCCGCCCGGACGATGTTCTCCATCACCCGGGTCTCGTCGTAGGGCTCGGCCTCGCGCTCCTCGACCTTCATCGCGCCCACCGGGCAGCGGCCGACGCAGGCTCCGAGTCCGTCGCAAAACAGGTCCGAAACCAGCCGGGCCTTGCCGTCGATGATCTGGAGCGCGCCCTCCGGGCAGTTGGGAATGCACTCGCCGCAGCCGGTGCACTTCTCCTCGTCAATGCCGATAACCTTCCTGACGTTCGCCATCTTCCTACCCCATCCTCAGTACGAAGTCGGACAGCTTGGTCTGCTTGAGCCGGTCAACCACCCGCTCGTTGACGTCCCCCAGGAACGAGCCCAGGACGCAGGAGCGACGGCCGCAGACCGGCCGGTTGAACATGCAGCGGTTGATCCGGACCGGCCCGTCAACCGCCTCGTAGACCTGGTAGAGCGATATCTTCTCGGCGGGCCGGGCGAGCGTCGAACCGCCCTTCGGGCCGCGCGCGGTCCGGATGAGTCGGGCGCGGCGCAGCCGGTCCAGCACCTTGGCCAGGGTCGCGTCCGAGGCCCGGAGGCGCGCGGCCATCGGCCGGACCTGGAGCAGCTCGCCCGGGCTGCCGGCCATCAGCGCCATCGCGTGCAGGGCGAGGGCGGCCATTTCCGAAACCTGGAAGAGGTTCGCCATCAGCGGCTCATACTCATATTCAGGTAACTAAATACCAGAATATTACCGGGCTGTCAAGCCGTGCCGTCCAGGTGTCCTTGACATTCCGCAATCGCCCGTTAGGCTCAAGCTGGAGGATTGCCCCGCCGGGTTGCGAGATGCGTTTCCACCTGTCCGCCGGCCAGCGCGCCGCGTCGAGTGCCGACGCCGACGACTACGTCGCCGCCGTGTTGCGGGAATACGCCCTGCCGTCCGGGCCGGGGTCGCCGGCCGAGGCGGCGGCGCGGGAACTCAAGAAGCTCGTGGGCGGCTGGGCGGGCAAGTACCTGATGGCGATCGAACCGGCCGGTTCCTATGTCAAGAATACCAGGGTGCGGGGCGGGACTGACCTCGACCTGCTGGTGTCACTTGGCCCGAGGACCAAGGGGACCGTCCGCCAGCAGTATCACTGCCTGTTCAACTGGTTGAAGAGCCAGGGCCTGAAGCCCGTCACCGGGCACGTGACGGTCATCATCCAGTACCACGGACTGCTCGTCGACCTGCTGCTCGCCCGGCAGGACTGGGGCGGTTCCGGCAACCACACCGTGTTCGAGACCGAGCGCGAGCGCGAAACCTCAACCAACTTCGAGACGCACGAACGGTTGGTGCGCGAGTCGGGCCGGACCGAGGACATCCGCGCTTTGAAGATCTGGCGCAATCTGCGCGGCCTGCGCTTCCCGTCGTTCTACCTGGAGCTGGTGGTGCTGGACGCATTGCGCCACCGCGCGCATAACCAGCCGGGCGCGAACCTGCTGGCGGTCCTTGAATACCTCAGGGACAAGTTCGTGCGCACGCCGTTTCGCGACCCGGCCAACTTCGAGAATCGCGTCTCGGATGAGCTGACCGAGCACGAGCAGATGGCAATCGCCGAGGCCGCGGCCCGCAGCCTCGGGGAGCGGGACTGGGCGGCGATAGTCCGTTGACTTTTGCTCGCCCGGACCGGCGCGGGTTTGTGTGCTGCGCTCGCGCCGGTATAATCGGCCGGGCCAATCCGGAAAGGAAACGACACGATGGCATCGTTCCAGGTCGGCGACGTGATTCTTTGCCCGGACTGCGGGCTCGAACTGACCGTGACCAAAGCCTGCAACTGCGAGAAGGAGTGCGTCATCAAGTGCTGCGATACCCCGCTTGAGGTGCGCCGGGACAGCGGCGACCAGAAGCCCGGCGGCGGTTGCTGTTGCTGCAGCGGCTAGGAGCCGGTTGAACGTCGGCCCGGCCGGGTCCCGGCTTGACCGGGGCGCGGCCGGGCCTATGCTGGCGCGATGGACCGGCGCAGTGCCCGCATCATTGACGCGAACCTGAACCGGCTGAGCGAAGGCCTGAAGGTGGTCGAGGACATCGCCAGGCTGGGGATGGAGCACAAGGGGCTGCTGCGCGGTATCCGGGCGCTGAGGACGAGGCTCGGCAACGATACCCTGGTGCTCAGGCGCAGGGTGGTGCTGGACCGGCACAGCGAGGACGACCCGGGCAGGCCGGACCGGTTCGACCGCGGCAAGCGCCGTGACCTCGGCGACGTGCTGGCGGCGAACTTCAAGCGCTGCCAGGAAGCGTGCCGGGTGCTGGAAGAGGTGCTCAAGGTCGATGAGCCGAGACTGGGCGCCGGGTTCAAGCAGGCCCGGTTCCGGCTTTACGACCTGGAGCGCGACGCGCTGGCCGCGCTCGCCCGCCGGCCGCTTGACTGAACCGGGGCCGGTCCTATACTGCCCAATCCGACACCGTAACCGGCAAGACTGGAGGTTCCATGGCAGGCGATGACAAGCAGAAGGCGCTCGGCAACGCGCTCGGCCAGATAGAGAAGCAGTTCGGCAAGGGCTCGGTGATGCGGCTCGGCGACGAGGGCGCGATGGTCCAGGTCGCGGCCATCCCGACCGGGTCCATCGGCCTGGACGCGGCCCTGGGCATCGGCGGGGTCGCGCGCGGCCGGTTCATCGAGATATTCGGGCCCGAGGCCTCGGGCAAGACGACCCTCGCCCTGCAGGTCATCGCCGAGTGCCAGAAGCTCGGGGGACAGGCGGCGTTCATCGACGCCGAGCACGCGCTCGACCCGATTTACGCCCAGGCGCTGGGCGTGGACATCGACAAACTGCTCGTCTCCCAGCCGGACTCGGGCGAGCAGGCGCTCGAGATCGCCGAGATACTCACCCGGTCGGGCGGGCTGGACATGTTCGTCATCGACTCGGTGGCCGCGCTGGTGCCGCGCGCCGAAATCGAGGGCGAGATGGGCGACGCCTTCGTCGGGGTCCAGGCGCGGCTGATGTCCCAGGCGCTGCGCAAGCTCTCCTCGGTCACCAGCCGGTCGGGCACCTGCGCGGTCTTCACCAACCAGATACGCCACAAGATCGGCGTGATGTTCGGCAGCCCCGAGACCACGCCGGGCGGCCTGGCGCTGAAGTTCTACGCGACGATGCGGATCGACATCCGGCGCATCGCGGCCATCAAGTCGGGGGAGAAGGTTGTCGGCAACCGGACCCGGGCCAAGGTGGTGAAGAACAAGCTGGCGCCGCCGTTCCGCATCGCCGAGTTCGACATAATGTACGGCGAGGGCGTGTCCAAGCTGGGCGAACTGGTGGACTACGGCATCGAGCACGGCATCTTCTCCAAGTCGGGTTCGTGGTACTCGTACGGCGAAGAGCGCATCGGCCAGGGGCGCGATGCGGCCATCCAGTACCTGAAGGACAACCCCAAGGAGATGGCGAAGGCCGAGGTCCAGCTCTACGAGAAGATGGGCATCCCGCGGCCCAAGGCCGCGGCCCAGCCGGATGAAGATAACCCGGATAAGCCCGCAAAGAAGAAATAGCCGGCGGCTGTCGGTCTTCCTCGACCACGACTACGCCTTCTCGTTGAACCGAAGGACCTGCGACCGGCTCGGGCTCGAGCCGGGCACCGAACTCACCGACGCGGACGTCGAGCGCATCCGGCACGAGGAACAACTGGCCGAGGCCAAGGAATACGCCGCGCTGCTGCTCTCCTACCGGGCGCGGACCACATCCGAGATGCGCGGGCGGCTGCTGAAGAAGGGGTTCGACCCGGCAATCACCGACGCGGCCGTCAAGCGGCTCGTCGAGCTCAAGCTGCTGGACGACGAGCGGTTCGCCCGCGATTTTGTCGAGGACCGCATCAAAATCGGGCACAAGGGCAGGTTCCGGGTGCGGGGGGAGCTGGTGAAGCGCGGGGTGGAGGGGAAGACCATCGACCGGGCGATTGACGCAGCGCCGGACGAAACGGCCGCGGCCCGCGAGCTGGTCGAGAAGCTCGCGCCGCGCTATCGCGGCCTCGAACCCGCGGTCCGGCGCCAGCGGCTTTACGCCCTGCTTGCCCGGCGCGGGTTCGGGCTCGACACCATCCACGCTGTCCTCGACATCCCGGACGCCGGTGACTGACCGGCCCGGCGCCGGCAGCGGGGAGTCCCCATAGTATTAGAGTCTTCCCGCGGCCGGTTTGTGACCGGGGAAGCGAGCACCGGGCAGCGCATCGGTGCCAAGCCCCTGAACGGCAATGACTTGGGAAGGCCGGCCGGTCTTGACAGCCTTGGGCAAGGGCCTGCCCGGGGCATGCCCCCGGGCGGTCCAGGATACCGTCCCCGGGCCGGCTTCAGACCCGGTCCGAATTACGGCCTTCCTCCCGGGACGGGCGGCCGGCGCCGGGGCATTTCGCCCCGCGGTTGCCCGTAGGTCATTTCGGGCTACAATGGCGCGCGATGGCAGCATCAGCCTGAGGGGAGCGAAGCTATGACCAGAGTCGGCATCATCATCTGCGACCGGTACCGGAACTGCGCGGGCGG
>JAFGQF010000203.1 GCA_016935775.1 Caldifarciminota bacterium | reverse complement strand
CTCGAGCTGCGCCTGCCGCCGATTCCCAACGGCGAGGTCTGCACTTACCGGGTGCTGGCCGGCGGCGACTCGGTTGGGACGTACGAGACCGTCGTCGTCCACGACTGGGTGCGCGAGTCACCCGCCTTCGCCCTGATGAATGTGATGCGGACCAGGACCGGCGGCGTCTCGTCCACCGACTCGTCGCTGATGCAGGTGTCGCGCGCCCGGCTGGCCCCGTTCAACGCGTTCCGCTTCGTGCGCACCGGCGAGGCCTTGGTGACGACCGCGGTGAATTACGGCGAGGAGTCGGCCGCGGTGAGCGCGTTCACTTCGGCGGGCGACGAGCAGCAGCGGATGCTGCCGCGCGACAGCCTGACCTTTGACACCGACCAGCTCGTCTTGCTGGGCCGGGCGCTGAAACCCGCGCCCGACCGCCAGTTTGCGGTGAAGGCGGTGAACCCGATGGGCCCGCCGCTGGGCGGCACGCTCCTGCCCGCCGTTTTCCAGTACGGCGGCGATGAGTCCGTGTTCGTGCCGGCCGGCAGCTTCGACTGCCGCAAGGTTGTTCTGCTGGCCGGGGAGAACGAGATTTTCCTCTGGTACGAGAAGGCAGGAACCGGCCGGCTGGTCCGCTACGAGGCCCCGGACGCCGGGCTGGCGATGGAACTGCTGCCGCCTGGACCGGAAACGGCAGACTTGGACCGCCCGGTTCAACCGTAAGACCGGCCCCGAAACCTAACATCCGCATTCCCGGGCGCTTGCCCCCGTGGCACGCCGGTTGCTCTAGTCGGGCTGATGTTCAGCAACCGAAGCACCAAACCCACGGAGGAAAAGATGAAGCCCAGGCCGCTCGCCCTGGCCGCCCTGTTCCTGGCCGCCGCCGCGCTGCTGTTCGCCGGCTGCGCCGGGTTCGGGTCCGGCGACGAGCAGGACATCCGCACCCTGCTCAACACGTCCGGCTACACCAACGAGGACAATGACCGGAGCTACGGCTCCGACGATTCGACCGTCACGCCCGGCGGCGACGGCCCGCTCACCGACGACCCGCACCGGGTGCCGTTTGTCCGGTTCCGGCGCTACATCCCGCCGCGCGGGGTTTCGCGCCAGGTGACGGTTGACATCCCGGCCTACCCGGGCTGGCCCGACACCACCGCGCTCGCCACGATCACCACCGACATCCGGGGCGAGCTGCGGACGATGTTCGACACGACATCGAACCCGATACTGGTCTGGCGCAAGCCGTTCGAGGACCGGGCGGTGCGCAAGGTACTGCTCTTCAAGCACGAGAATCGCTGGTGGATTGACAAGGTCACGCCGCTCGAGTTCAGCACCCAGGACGCGGCCTACGACCTGGAAATCACCGGGCTCAAGGTCCACGCCAGTTCGTGGGCAGCGGGCGACACCTTCCGGCTGACCTCGACCGACACGATGCTCGGCAAGCACGACCTGCCCTGCTTCGTGCCCTCGGACACGGTCCGGGTCTGGGTGACCGCGGCCTCAAACGGCGATTCGTGCTGGACGTTCCTGCACCACGGCCGGCCCAAGTGGCCCCATCGCTGGCGTAAGCCGTACCTGAAGCTGGACACCTACGAGTTCCACGGGGTCTGGCTGATTGGCGATGAAGGCTACGAGAAGGCGGCGATCCGGCCCAGCGGCCACGACGTCATCGGCTGGAACTCGCTCTGGGCCGACTCGAGCGCGCCCTACGTGTCGGCCGCCTGGGGCCTGCCCTACGTGGTCAAGCTGCCGGCCGAGGAAATCCCGGAAGAATAGGCGGCGCGGGAGATAGACTGCCCGAGGCCCGGCGCGAGCCGGGCCTCGGCTTCAACGGACAACGGGCTTGGGACACGATCCCATTTCAGAGAACTGACAATGGGTCATGTCCCGCGCCGGCATCAGCCGGGCCTCGGCTTCAACGGGAACACATCGGGGACATGACCGGTTTTCGGCCCTGCGAAAAGCGGACCGTGTCCCCGGCATCATTCTCATTTCCGCCCGCCCGTTTGCCATTAGACATTGGGCATTAGGTATTGGTCATTGTCTGCTGGTTGTGTCCCGCGACGGGGCTTGACGGCGCACCGGGGACCGGCTAGACTCGCGGCCACCTAACAGGAGGCTTCCGAAGATGCGCACCAGGCTCTTGCTGCTGTCCGCCGTGTCCGTGCTGGCCGTGCTCGGCGCCGGCTGCCCGTCGCGCGCGACGGTTGCCCGGCAGTCGCCGGCCCGCGCCGTGGTCGAGGAGTTCCTCACCGCGATGGTCGAGGAAGACGAGGACAGGATGGAGGAACTCATTTCGCCCGCCTGGCTGGAAGAGAACGACGTCGACTTCTGGGACTACGAGCTGAACTCGTATTCGCCGGTGGATTTCAAGGTGACCGCGGTCAAGGGCGGGCTGGTGACCGCCGAGATCGAGTTCGAGGCCGGCGGCGCCCACCGGCTGGTCTTCGAGACCCGCAAGGAGAACGGCCGCTGGTACATCGTCCCGGGCTCGTACGACGAGCCGGACTGGGACTGGGGCGACGACGGCTGGGTTCACCCCTGGAAAGAGATCGAGACCGACATCCGCTGAGCTGAGCGGGACATGACCCATTCCCGCTCCGGGAAATGGGATCGGGGAAAACCGGGACGCTACCCTGTTTCGGTCCTCCGCAAACAGGGAAGTGTCCCAGCGTTTTCCTTAACGCAGCTTCAACACCTTGTCCGCCGCCGCGCCGCGCGGGACATGACCCATTTCCGCTCGGGGAAATGGGGTCGTGTCCCAAGCCCGGCCTGACAGCCGAGGCCCGGCAGATGCCGGGCCTCGTTGTTTCCGCGCGGGGCGATTACCGCAGCTTCAACACCTTGTCCGCCGCGCTACCGGCGCGGATGAAGTACACGCCCGGCGCGAGCTCCGGCTTCCAGTTGAACCG
>JAFGQF010000034.1 GCA_016935775.1 Caldifarciminota bacterium | reverse complement strand
CTCGCGCACGGGCGTCACCGAATGCGTCATCACGCCCGAAGTGATAACCGCCCGCGCCGAACCCCGGTACCTGTCCTCTCCTCGCCGCAAGGCAGAATAGCCGCGGCCCGCGACAAGCGGCAGCTTGGCTGCTGCACTTCAAGAAGAGAACCGCGGGGCGCAAGGCCCCGCGGCTTCAGTTGCTGACGAAAAACTAGTCTTCGGGCTCGAACTGGTCCTTGCCCGCGCCGCAGACCGGGCAAACCCAATCGTCGGGCAGGTTCTCGAACGCGGTTCCCGGGTCAACGTCGTTGTCCGGGTCGCCCTCGGCCGGGTCGTAGACGTATCCGCAGACCACGCAGACGTACTTCTTCATCTTGCTCTCCCCTTTCTTCTCCTGCTGTTCCTCTCCGGCCTTGCTCGCGGCATAACCGGGCGCGTTCTTGCCGGTCTTGCCGCCCTTTACCTCGTGGTACCAGGCGTAGGTGAGCGGCTCGCCGTCCGCGAGCTTCTCGGCCTTGACCGTGTTGCCGAGAAACAGCGTGTGCGTTCCGCAGTCCACCGCCTCCTTCACCTCGACCTCGAACGACGCCAGCGCGTGCTCGAGCACTACCGGACACCCGGTCGCGCCCTCGCGCCACTCGACACCGTCGAACTTGTCGAAGTCCCGTCCGGTCCGGAATCCCCAGCGGCCGAGAAAGGTCAGCGGCGTTTCTTTTTCCAGGACCTGGACCGCGAACCTGCCCCCGGCCTCGATGACGTCGTGGGTGAAGTTCTTCTTGCTGACGCTGACCGTGACCGCGCACGGCTCCTCGGCGACCTGGGTGAAGGTATTTATCAGGCAACCCGCCTTTCGGTCGCCGTCGCGGCCGGTGACAATGTACAGGCCGTAGGTGACCTTCCAGAAAGCGGTCAGGTCGAGGTCGGTCGGACAGGTCTCCTGCCTCACGCGACACGCTCCTTCATCTTTGCGGCTACCTCGAGCCCGAGCTTGCGGCACCGGTCAAGGTCCGCGTCGGTCGGCACGTAGTTGACGCGGATTGGCTCGGCGACGAGTTCGACCTTCATCGCCTCGAGCTCCGCGGCCAGCTGCTTCGTCGCCTCGCCGCTCCAGCCGTACGAGCCGAAGACCTGGCCGACCTTGTTCAGCGGCTTGAGCCCCCGGGCGTAGCAGAGCAGGTCGGCCATCGAGGGGAAGACCTGGTTGTTGATGGTCGGCGAGCCGACGAGGAATGCCCCGGCCTCCAGCAGTTCGGTCATCACGTCGCTGCGGTGCGCGGGCGGCACCGGCAGCAACCGCGGGCTCGCGCCGCCGGCCGCCAGGCCGTCGCCGATGGCGTGGGCCATCCGCTCGGTGCTGTGCCACATCGTCGCGTAAGCGACCACCGCCTTCATCGTCGGCTCCTGTTGTGCCCAGTCCGCGTACCAGCCGAGGATGTCGAACCCCTTGCGCCACACCGGCCCGTGGTCCGGGCAGAGGAAATCGACTTCAAGGCCCAGTTCCTTGACCGTCGCCAGCAGCTTCGTAATGAGCCCGGAGTAGGGCAGCAGGATGTTGGCATAGTACTTGGCCGCCTCGTGCCGCAGCACCGCGGGGTCGAGCTCGTCCGCGAACCGCTCGCCCGAGGCGAGGTGCATCCCGAACCCGTCCTGCGAGAAGAGCAGCTTCTCCTCGGCGAGGTAGCTGACCATCGAATCGGGCCAGTGCAGCATCCGCGTTTCGAGGAACTTGAGGGTGAGGTTGCCGAGGCTGAGTTCGTCGCCGGTCTTGAGTGGTTCGATGCCGTCCAGCCCGAAGTGGGCCCCAAGCGCTTTCACGCCCATCGGCGAGGCAAACACCTTGTCCGGCTTCACCCGGGTGATGGTTTCGGGCAGGCTGCCCGAGTGGTCCATCTCCGAGTGGTTGGAAACGATGTAGTCGATCTTCGCCGGGTCGACGACCGAGGCGATGCGCGCCATCATCTCGTCCCGGAAGGGCGCCTTGACCGTGTCAACGAGCGTCACCTTGTCCGCCATCACCAGGTAGGCGTTGTAGGTCGAGCCCCGGCTGGTGGCGTAGCCGTGGAAGTCGCGGATTTCCCAGTCAATCGCCCCTACCCACCAGACCCGGTCGGTGATTCTCGCCGCCTCGAAACCGGTGCTGCTCATCCTGCCTCCCTCGGGCCCGGCTACTGGGCCGGGCCTTGCGCGAACAGCCCGGCCAGCTCGGGGTTGAGCACGAAGTTGCGCGTGGCCAGCTCGCGGTCGATCATCAACAGGCCCCGGCCGTCGCCCGAGACGACCTTGAGCTGCTGGACCACCCGGCCCGCGGTCTCCTCTTCCTCGACCTGCTCGTCCACGAACCACTGCAACAGGCTCTCGGAAGCGTAGTCGTTCTCCTCGCGACCGAGCTTGACCAGCTCGTTGATCGTGCCGGTGATGAACCGCTCGTGCTCGAGCGCCCCCTCGAACGCTGCCAGCGGCGAGGAATAGTCGGCCGGCGGCTCGGCCAGCGCGTGCAGCTTCACCCGGCCGCCCCGCTCGGCGATGTGCTTGTAGAAGCGCATCGCGTGGGTGACCTCTTCCTGGGTCTGGGCGCGCATCCAGCGGGCCATGCCGTCGAGTCCCTGGTCCTCGAAGTACGCGGCCATCGCCAGGTAGATGTAGGCCGACTCGAGCTCGTGCTTGATCTGCTCGTTGAAGGCCGCCTCCATCTTCTTCGGGATCATCTCACTCCCCCTTCCAGAGCCCGTGCAGGTTGCAGTAGGCGCGGGCCGTGACGTTCTCGCCCTTGACCCGGAACCGCGCCTCGGGCTTGTCGCCCGGCTTCAGGTTCGCCCGGCACACCTGGCCCTCGACCAGCAGCTCGATCCACTCGATGTGGTGTTCCTCGGTCATCGGGTGGGCGACGCTGCCGACCTTGACCAGGAAACCGTCGTCCAGCTTCTCGACCACCGGCACGTGCTTTTCCTGCGCCGCGTCCACCGAGTTCTCGGCCAGCCGCTTCATCGGCTTGCCGCAACAGACCAGCGACCCCGCGCCTCCGTGCAGCACCTCGACGATGTTGCCGCAGACTTCGCACTTGTAGACTTCGTTCACCTTTGCCATTGAGAACCTCCGGTTATGGTAATGCCTGACGCTACTTGCCGCCCATCAATTTCGGGTCCGGGCCACCCATCCCGCACTCGGGCGTGTAGCAGGTCACGTTCACGAACTCGCACTTCTTGTTGCAGGACGGGCACTGCTCGGGCGGCTCGTTGGCCTGAAGCGTGTGCCCGCACTCGTTGCACTTCCACCAAGGGGCCTGGTTCTGGTCGGTCATCTCGTCCTCCTTCAATCCGTGACGGTCAGTTCCCGAACCGCGGCCAGCACCGCCTCGTAGTCCGGCTCCTGGCCGACCTCGGGCACGAGCTGAATGTAGCGCACAGCGCCCTGCCGGTCAACCACGAACACCGCCCGCGCCAGCAGCCGGTTCTCCTTCATCAGCACGCCGAAGCGGTTGCCGAACTCGGCATCCCGGTGGTCGGAGAGCGTCACCACCCGGTCCACCCCGGCCGCCCCGCACCAGCGCTTCTGGGCGAACGGCAGGTCCATGCTCACCGTGACGACCCGGACGTCGTCGCCCAGCTTCACCGCCTCGGCGTTGAACCGCCGGGTCTCGATGTCGCAGGTCGAGGTATCGAGCGACGCCACCGCCGACAACACCAGCACCTTGCCCGCAAACGAGCCCAGCTTCGCTTCCTTCATATCGTTGCCGACCAGGACGACGTCCGGCATCCGGTCGCCGACCCCGAGCTCGTCGCCGACCAGGGTCACCGGTTTGCCGCCGAATGTCACCAGTCCCTTGCGCTCCGGCATCGCTGCCCCCTACCAGTTCTCGCCGAGCAGTTCAAAATGCGACTGCGGATGTGCGCAGGCCGCGCACTGCTCCGGCGCTTCCGGTCCCTCGTGCAGGTAGCCGCAGTTCAGGCAGCGCCAGGTCACCTTACCCTCGCGCTTGAACACCCGGTCCTTGAGGATGTTCTCGCGCAGCTCGCGGTAGCGCTTCTCGTGCTGCCGCTCGGCGACCGCGATCGCCCGGAACGCGTCGGCGATCTCCTTGAACCCTTCGGCCTCGGCGGCCTGCGCGAAGCCCGGGTACATCTCGTTCCACTCGTAGTGCTCGCCGCCCGCGGCCTCCTTGAGGTTCTCGGCGGTCGTGCCGATTGTCCCGGCCGGGAAGCCGGCCTCGATTCTCACCTCGCCGCCCTCGAGAAACTTGAACAGCCGCTTGGCGTGCTCGCGCTCCTGGTTGGCGGTCTCCTCGAATATCTCGGCGATCTGCCGGAACCCTTCCTTCCGGGCCGCGCTCGAGAAGTAGGTGTAGCGGTTGCGTGCCTGCGACTCTCCGGCAAAAGCGGTCAGCAGGTTCTTCTCGGTCTGGGTGCCCTTCAGGCTCATCCTCGCTCCTTTGGTTTGCTGGTTTTCCAATCCTCGGCGGCGCAGTCCGGGCACAGCCCCTCGAACACCAGGCTGGCCCCGGTTACCCGGAACCCGGAGCATTGCCGCGCCTGCTCGGTCATCTCCTGTCCGACCTCGAGTTCAACATCAACCACCCGGCCGCACTTCGCACACCGGGCGTGACAGTGATGGTCGGTCCGGGCGTCAAAGTGCATCCGGCCCTCGCCGCCCGGCACCCGGGTGACCCGGCCGCACCGGACCAGCTTGTCCAGGTTGCGGTAGACCGTTCCCAGGCTGACGTGCGGCAGCCGGCGCCGAACCCGGGCCAGCACCTGCTCGGCAGTCGGATGGTCTTCCTTACGCAGCAGCACATCGACTATCGCCCGTCCCTGCCGGCTCAGGCGGCATTGCCCTGCCGGAGTAGTGTCCTTGCCTCTTGCAGTATCAGTAATGATAACTGTTTTGACCCGGTCGCCGCCGGGAAGATTCGCTGGATGAGCGATGTTCGTCGGCGTCGGTTCACTGCGGCCCGGCCGGGGACAGCCGGTTCGCCGGGCTCGCGGTTGGCAGACAGCGCCGGTCCTTGACTTCGTTTCCTGCTTGGCTAAGCTTGCCCAACCAAGGAGTCCAGTCAATGTATGGTGTCTTGATATTCCTGCACCTGCTGGTCGCGGTCGTGCTCGTGCTTGCCGTGCTCATCCAGCAGCCCCAGAAGGGCGGCATGGCGTCGATAATGGGCGGGAGCGAGGCCGTCTTCGGCGGCGGCGGCGCGGCCCCGTTCATGTCCAAGGTGACGACCGTGCTCGCCATCGTTTTCATGCTGACCTCGCTCGGCCTGGTCCTGCTCTCGGCCCAGCGGACCCG
>JAFGQF010000033.1 GCA_016935775.1 Caldifarciminota bacterium | reverse complement strand
CGGGCCTGTCGCGAGTGCGCGGCAATCATCGAGACCAACGCGACCCGGGCCGGCCGGTTCCGACTCTGCGGCGTGGAGGCGCGGCTGGTGCCGAACTACCCGCCGCTCGAGCTCCTGGCGGAGCCGGCGCCGACGAGGAAGCCCGTGGTGGCCTACACCGGGCTGGCCTGCCGGGAGCGGGGGTTCGACCTCCTGCTCGAGGCGTTTGCCCGGCTCGCCGGTGCCCTGCCGGAGGCCCGGCTGTTGGCCATTGGTGACTTCGACCCGCGGACAGGCATCGAGGCGTGGAGCCGGCGCTTCGTGCGCGAGCGCGGGCTGGAGGCAAGGGTCGAGTTCGCCGGCCGACTGCCATATGGCCGACTGCTCGGGCGGCTGCGCGACTGCCTGTGCGGGGTAATCCTGTTCCAGCCCGACCGCGAGAACGATTACACCGGCCAGCCCAACAAGCTGTTCGAGTTCATGGGTGCCGGGCTCGGGGTCATTGCCAGCGGCTTCCCGGAGATGTTCGGCGTCGTTGCCCGGCACCGCTGCGGCTGGAGCGTGGACCCGACCAACGTCGAGGCGAT
Organism: Caldifarciminota bacterium; assembly: GCA_016935775.1. Lineage (GTDB taxonomy): Bacteria > Hydrothermota > Tepidihabitantia > Tepidihabitantales > Tepidihabitantaceae > DSBX01. The sequence goes on along the minus strand of JAFGQF010000033.1, from coordinate 2,275 downwards.
TGCCGAAACGTTGCGCCGCGCGCTGGGCGAACCGGCCAGGACACAGGCGGCCGGCCTGCGTGGCCGGGAAGCGGTGCTCGAACGCTACAACTGGCGCGTGGCCGAAACCGCGCTGCTTGACGTCTACCGGGAGGCCGGGTGCTGAGACGTTCGGCGCGCAACGCGCTGCTGATGTTCGCCGGCGAGGTCGGCGCCCGGCTGCTCGGGTTCCTGGTCGCGGCGGTGCTGGCGCGCCGGCTCGGGGTGGACGGTTTCGGCCAGGTCGGGTTCGCGCTGTCGGTGATGGCCTGGGGACTCATCGCCAGTCGCTTCGGCCTGCTGACGGTCGGCGTGCGCGAGGCCGCCCGCGACCGCGAGTCGGTGCCGCGGCTGGCCGGCAACATCATCGCGCTGCGCCTGTTGCTCGCCGCCGCGGCGGTTGCCGGCATCGCGGTGTTCGCGCTGCTGGTTCCCAAGCCGGCCACGGTCAAGTGGCTGCTGGTGCTGTTCGGACTGAGCGTCCCGGTGCAGGCGCTCCTGCTGGAGTGGGTGTTCACCGGCACCGAGCGAATGCAGTACGTCGCCACCGCCCGGATCGTCAACAACCTGGTCTACTTTGTACTCGTGCTGGTCCTGGTGCGCGGCCCCGACGGGCTGCTGTTCGTGCCGGTATCATTCGCGGCGGCCGCCGGCGCGTCGGTGTTGCTGCTGCTGGTCGTCCACGCCCGCGAGTTCGGTTGGCCGCGGCCCGGTCTCGACCGGCGACTGGCCCGCGAGCTGCTGGCCGGCGCGTGGCCGGTAGGGCTGGCCGCGGTGCTGACCCAGTTCCACGTCGGGTTCGGCGTGGTGGCGCTGTCGCTGCTGCGCGGCGACCGCGCGGCCGGGCTGTTCAATGCGGCGTTCCGGGTGGTCTTCGTGCTGCTGATGGCCGACCGGGTGCTGCAGGCCGTCTTCCTGCCGGTCATCAGCCGGCAGTTCCACAATGGCCCGGCCAGGCTCGCCGCCACCACCGGCGCCGCCCTGCGGATTATCGTGGCGCTGGCTTTGCCGGTTGTCATCGCCGGTTCGCTGCTCGCCCGGCCCGGGCTGGTCTTCCTGTTCGGGGCCGAGTTCGCGTCCGCGGCCCCGGTTCTCAACGTCCTGGTCTGGTTCTTCCCGTTGAGCCTGCTGACAACACTGACCGGCTACCTTCTGCTGGCGGCGCGGCGCGAGCGCCGGTTCTGCCTGAACACCGGGATCGGCGTGGCGGCCGGGCTCGGCCTGTCGCTGGCCGGCGTGCTGTCGTGGGGGCCGGTCGGCGCGGCCGCCGGCGCGGTGGCGGGCGAACTGGTGTTGCTCGTATTGATGGGTGCGGCTTCCCGGCGGGAGACGAAGCCGGGTGTCGAGCCCAGGATACTGGGCGCGGTCGCCGGCGCGCTGCCAATGGCCGCCGCGTTGCTGCTGCTGCGCAACTGGTGCTGGCCGGTCGCGTTCGGAGCCGGGCTGGCATCCTACGTCGCGGTCGTGCTGCTCAGCCGCGCGGTGACGCTCGCCGACCTGCGCCGGGAGACGCAATGATCGGGTTGCTGGGGTCAGACCCCTGCTGGCACGGGCTTGCGCGGCAGGAAGGTCTTGCACTTGAGTCGGACGCGCTCGGCAGCCCGGCGCTGCGGGTGCTGGTTGTCGACCGGGAACCCGACGCGGCCGAGCGCCGGTCAATTGCTGCCTTCCTCGGGCGCGGCGGCGCAATCCTGGCCGACGCCGGGTATGGCCGGTCGGTTCTGCCCGGCCTGGACTGCCGTGAGGCCGCGGTCGATTGCCTCTTACCGGATGCGGGCCCGCTCTTTGCCGGCGTCGGCATCGTCGAACTTCACACCCGGGGATGGCGCATTGCCGGCGCAAGGGACGGCCGGACCGGCGGCCGCGGCGCGCTGCTCGAGCTGGAAGCCGGCGGCGGCAGGATCATCGTCCTGCCGTTTCGTGTCGCCCGGGTGCTTGCCGACACCCGGGCCGCGGTCCGGGTGTTCGATTCCGCCGCGCCGCGGCCGGTCTACGAGCGGGTAGCCGCGGTCAGCCGAGGAGAGGTGCGCCGGCTGGTCGCCAACTGCTGGCGCCGGCTGTTGAACGAGCAGGGCCTGCCTTACGTCCACCTGTCGTACGGCCCGGCCGGCACGCCCGGCTGGTTCGGTTTCCGGGTGGACTCCGATTTCGGAGATACAGCCAACATCTTGAAGACAGTAGACTTGGCGCGGGAAACCGGTATCCGGATGAGCTGGTTTCTGAATGCGCGGGCAATCGAGCCGGACTTGAGCGAGCT
>JAFGQF010000202.1 GCA_016935775.1 Caldifarciminota bacterium | reverse complement strand
TCCGGGCTGTCCGACGAGAGCGTCGGGGATTCGGTAGGCCTGCGCTGGGAGAGAACGCTGTCCGGGATGTTCGGCCTGCCGGTGTTCATCGGGCAGGACAGGCTTGTTACCTCGCGTTTCCAGTCCATCAATTACACGCCCGTTGTCTGCCACGACCTCGCGACCGGCGACACGCTCTGGACCCGCGACTTCGGCGGCACCAACTCGCGCTCGATTCCGCTCGGCATCAACGACGGCCGGGTGTACGCGATGAACTTCCAGGAGCTGACCTATCAGAAGGACACGCTCTACGCGCTCGACGCGGACGACGGCTCGATTCTCTGGACCGCCGGCATCCGGGTGCAGATGAGCATCTCCGAGAGCGTTACCTTCGCCTCGGACGGCGACCCGCTGGTGACCGCGGACAGCTTCCGCATCGCCCGCATCAACCGGGAGGACGGCACGGTGCAGTGGACCGCCCGCCGGGTCTGGCCGGTGACCGGGAGCTGCGACATCGTGGCGTACGGCGACCGGTGCTACTGCTACGGCGGGGACATCGGGTCGCTCTACCTGGCGGCCTTCGACGAGGCCACCGGCACGCTCATCGACACCTGCCGCATCGAGGACACCCACCCGGGCGGCCCGATGCCCCAGGCCGCGCCGATGGTCGGCCCTGGTGGCACCATTTACTGCCACAAGGTCGGGGACAACGTCACCGCGGTGCGCGACGACGGCGACTCGCTGGTCAAACTCTGGACCGCCGAGATATCCGGGACCACGCCGTACTACTCGCCCTTTGCCCACTTCGCGGTCGGCCCGGACTCGACGGTCTACGCCGCGTCGTGGGGCCGCATAATCCGGCTCGACCCCGCCACCGGCGCGAAGCTCGATTCGTCGCCCGTCATCCAGGACACGACCCAGGTCATCTTCCACGTCCGGATTTCGGTCGGCGCCAACGGCGTGGTGCTGGTTTCCTCGGGCGGCTACCCGCCGCTCGGCGGGCTCTATGCCTTTACCCCGGACCTCGAGCCGCTCTGGTACGAGCCCATCCAGCGGCTCAACACCTGCGGCCCGGCCATCGGCCCGGGCGGGGTCGTCGCCGTGGCCGGCGATGGCAGAGTGCTCAAGGTGTTCGACCCGTTCACCGGCCTGGCCGCCAACCCTGCCCCGCGCCCCGAACCCGCGCTGCTCGCCCGGCCCAACCCGTTCCGGACGGCCGTCAGCCTGCAGCTCACGGCAGGCGGCCCGGACCGGGCCGACATCTTCGACGCCTCCGGCCGACTGGTCCGCCGCCTGGCTGTGGGCCGTCAGCCGTCGGCAGTTGGCTCTCTCACGTGGGACGGCCGCGACGACGCAGGGAAGGAACTCGGCCCGGGCGTCTACGTCTGCCGCTGCGGCACGTCTTCAGTCCGCCTGGTCAAGGCGGAGTAACCGATGATGCGGCTCATGCTGCTTGTCGCCGCCCTCCTCGCAGTCGCGCCTGCCCAAGTCACCTTCATGCGTACCTACGGCGACACGGCAGACGAGGAAGGTCTATCGGTCGCGCAAACTGAGGATGGTGGCTACGTTGTTGCCGGCCACACCGGCTCCTACGGCGCCGGCAGGGACGACGTCTGGGTCATCCGAATCGAGTCGCGCGGAGACACGCTATGGACCATGGCCTGGGGCGGCGCTGACCACGACCGCGCCCGCTGGATAACACAGACTGAGGATGGCGGCTACATCGTCGCTGGCGAGACCTGGTCCTACGGTGCTGGCTCATATGACGTGTGGCTTATCAAGACTGACAGGACGGGCGGCATCTCGTGGACACAAACCTACGGTGGTACGTCTGAGGACCGAGGCTACTCGGCGTCCCCAACCAGCGATGGCGGGTACATCGTTGTTGGAAGCACCTGGTCGTATGGAGTTGGCAACATGGATGCCTGGCTCGTCAAGACCAACTCGCTGGGCGACACGCTCTGGACCCGCAGCTTCGGCGGTCCTGCCTGGGACTGGTGCCACTCGGTGGTGCAGACTCGGAATGGCGGGTACGCCCTCGCCGGCTGCACCGGGGCCTTTGGAGCCGGTGCACCGGACGCCTGGCTTATCAGGACCGATGCGGCGGGCGACACACTGTGGACCCGGACATATGGCGGCATGGACTGGGACGAGGCCGCGACGGTCGTGCAGACCCAGGATGGTGGATTCGCCATCATCTGCAATACCGAGTCCCTTGACGATGAAACCTGGCTCATCAGGACCGACTCCCTGGGCGATACGCTCTGGACTCGAACCTATGGCAGCCCGAGCGACGACTTCGCCCGCTCACTGCTGCAGTCTGAGGACGGCTGCTACATCATCACCGGCTTCACCCAGTTCGGGCCCGGGGGTGCCAACGCCTGGCTTGTCAAGATAGACCCCGCAGGCGACACGGTATGGACCCGGACCTTCGGCGGGTCATCTTGGGACTGGGGCCACTCGGCTGCACAGACCCAGGATGGCGGGTATGTTGTAACCGGGTTCACCCATTCCTACGGAGCCGGCGGCTCCGACGTCTGGCTCATCAAGACGGATTCGCTGGGTCTGGTTGGCATCGCGGAACCGGAACCGCCGGGGCCGGTGACACGTGTCGAGGCAACCGTTTTC
>JAFGQF010000201.1 GCA_016935775.1 Caldifarciminota bacterium | reverse complement strand
GGACCGCTGGTACGGCAACCCCTCGACCACCTGGAACGAGGATTGGGCGATCGTTGACACCCTGCACGCGGTGGTGCCGCCGATCGCGGCCGACGAGGAATACCGGGCGGTGTTCGACGACGCCGACCACCCGACTTCGAAGGGGTTGCTGGTCCGGCAGTGGTCGGGCGCGCTCGCCCGGCCGGGCTACCGCGACTTCGTGGTCATCGAGTACACGCTCGAAAACACCGGCGCGAACCCCATCAACGACCTGCACGTCGGCATCTTCTCGGACTTCGACGTCAACAACACAACCACCAACCGCGCCTATACCGACGCGACTCGCCGGCTGGCCTACATGGCGGGCTCCTCGGGTTTCAGCCCGACGGTCGGGGTGAAGCTGCTCGCGCCGACGCTCGCGGCCAACGTCTCGGCGCTGGACAACACGGTCCACGTCCAGCCGTCGGGGATGATGACCGAGGCGGTCAAGGACAGCTTCCTGCGCGGCGCGATTTCGGTTTCCAACCCGGGGACGGCGAAGAACTGGTCGGTGGTGGTGTCGGCCGGGCCGTTCAACCTCGCGCCCGGCTCGCGCCAGAAGGTGGCGTTCGCGTTCGTCGGCGGCGAGTCGCAGACGCAGGTCCTCGCGGCCGGGGACTCGGCCCAGAGCTGGTACGACAACGAGATGCCGTCGGGCGTTGCCTGGCTCAAGCACACCATCGACGACGCTCCGCCGGGCGGCAACGGCGACGGCGTCATCAACCCGGGCGAGGCCATCAACCTGCCGCTCTGGATAGTCAACCGGGCCGACGGCCCGGCGCGCGGCGTGCGCGGCATCCTGCGCAAGACCTCGGGCGACACGCTGGTGACGGTGACCGACTCGGTGCGGTACTTCGGCACGGTCGGGGCCGGCGACTCGGCGTGGACCGGCTCGAGCGGGTTCGGGTTCCGGGTTTCCCGTGCCTGCACCAACCGCTACCGGCTGCCGCTGGTGCTCGTCTGCGTGGACACGCTCGACTCGGCGTACGTCTCGACGCCGGCGCTGGTGGTCGGCGCGCCCCAGCTCCTGGCCGAAGGCGTCCGGTGCTGGGACCCGCGGCCGGGCGGCAACAACAACGGCCGGCTCGACCCGGGCGAGCAGGCCGAGCTCGCGCTCGGGGTGCGTAACGCCGGGATGGGCACCGCGGACAGCGTCCGGGCGCGGCTCCGCTCGGGCGACGTACGGCTGGAGGTCCTCGACTCGCTGGGCTGGTACGGACCGGTCCACCCGGACTCGACGGTCTTCAACACCGGCGACCGGTTCACGGTGCGGGCCGACGGCTCGATACCGCGCGAAACCGAGCTGCCCTGCACCCTGCTCTTGACCGGCCACGAGTACGCGGCCACGCGGGTCGTGATGCTCGGGGTCGGGATGCTGACCAATGTCGACCCGGTGCCGGACGGCCCGCGCCAGCCGGCGCGCTACTGGGCCTACGACGACTGCGACACCTTCTACGTCGCGCGGCCCGGGTTCGAGTGGGTCGAGATCAACGGGGTCGGCACGCGGATGACCTTCTCCCAGAACGACGCGGTGGTGATGGTCCCGCTGCCGTCCGGGTTCGGCCCGTTCCGCTACTACGGCCAGGAATACAGCCAGGTCTCGGTCTCGGCCGACGGCTGGCTCGCGCCGGGCAACCACACGACGTCGAACTACTCCAACACCGCGCTGCCCGGTTCGAGCGCGCCGCCCGGGGCGATATGCCCGAACTGGGACGACCTGTACCCGTACTCGGGCGGCGGCGGCGCGGGTTACGTCTACCACCACCACGACGAGGCCAACCACCGGTTCGTCGTCGAGTACGACAGCGTTCGCTACTACTCGGGCACGATTCGCGACAAGTTCCAGGTCCTGATATACGACACTACCGCGGCCGGGCCGACCGGCGACTGCCCGGTCGTGTTCCAGTACCTGACCGCCGACGGCTACACGTCGAGCACGGTCGGCATCCAGGACCCGAACCGGACCATCGGCATCCAGTGCCTGTACAACGGCTCCTATCACCGGGCCGCGTCGGTTATCGAACCGGGCCGGGCCGTCCGCTTCTGCACCGACTCGGTCCAGACCGGGGTGGGCGAATGGAACCTCGGCGGCAGGGTCGAGCGGTTCGATCTCCGCTGCGCGCCCAACCCGGTGCAGCGGCTGGGCACGGTTGCTTTCAACCTGCCGCTGGCCGGCCACGCCCGGCTGACGGTGGTGGACCTCACCGGCCGGACGGTGCGCACGCTGGCCGACGCGCGGCTCGAACGGGGCAGCTACTCCTACACCTGGAACCGGCAGGATGATGCGGGCCGCGAGGTCGCGGCCGGGGTGTACCTGTACCGGCTCGAGACCGATGCCGGCATCCTGAGCCGCAAGGCGGTGCTGGTAAGGTAGGCTCGAGCAGACTCACTCGGGGCGGGGCTTCGGCCCCGCCCCGCTGGTGTTCGCGGCGGGGCAAGTCGGGCTTGACAGGTACGTGGGACAGAGGCAGAATCAAGTGTCCAGGAGGTATCGTGAAGCGGAACGTAGTCCTGTTCGCGGTCTGCATTTTCGTCCCGGGTTTCATCTCCTGCGCCAGGAACCAGGCGCCCGACCGACCGGCGGTGCCGGCCGGGGTCAGCGCCGGTCTGAAGGATTCCACGTACACGTACAGCACCACGGTTGTCGATCCGGACGGCGACGACGTGATGCTGCAGCTCGCCTGGGGCGACGGCGACTCGTCGGGCTGGCTCGGCCCGGTCGCCTCGGGGGACACGGTTGTCTCGGCACACGCCTGGACCGCGGTCGGCGTCCACATGGTCAGGGCGCTGGCGCGCGACGCCCGGGGCGCCGAGTCGGAGTGGTCGGGGGCGAGAGGCGTGCTCATTACCGCCACCCCGGGTAACTGGCCTCCCGGGACACCCGGCGTGCTGCCCGAATTCGGAACGGGCTATGTCGGGGCAAGGCTCGAGGTCAGGGTGTCTGCCT
>JAFGQF010000200.1 GCA_016935775.1 Caldifarciminota bacterium | reverse complement strand
GCCATCAGCAGGGTGTAGTTGGTGCTCTGCTCGCGCGAGAAGTAGGCGAGCCCGACCTGGAGCGGCCGGATCGAGTCGGAGTGGGTCACGATCAGCGGCCAGAAGAAGCTGTTCCAGGAGCCGATGACGTTGAAGACCGTGATGGTGACGATCGGCGGCTTGGAGAGCGGCAGGACGATCCGGAACAGGGTCGAGAAACGCGAGCAGCCGTCGATGCGAGCCGCGTCGAACAGGTCGTCCGGGAGTTGCTTGAAGTGCTGGCGCAGGAGGAATATGCCGAAGATGTTGACCGTCCAGGGGACGATCATCGCCGCGTAGGTGTCGATCCAGCCGAGCTTGAAGAGGATCATATAGCTGGGGACGAGGTAGACCGGCAGCGGGATCATCATCAGCGCGAGGAAGAGCATGAAGACCGCCTCGCGGCCCGGGAACCGGATGCGGGCGAAGGCGTAGGCGGCGAAGACCCCGGTGAGCAGCACGCCCATCAGGCTGGCGAAGGTGATGAACACGGTGTTGCCCATGTAGCGCCAGAGCGGTATCTGGCGGAAGACCTCGGCATAGTTGCTCCACTGGAACACCGCCGGTATCCAGGTCGGCGGGAAGCGCAGCGCCTCGAGCGGGGTCTTGAGCGAGGTCGAGAGCATCCAGAAGAACGGCAGCACCATCCCGACGCCGCCGGCGACGAGCAGCAGGTGGATCGGGAACTTGCGCAGCCGGACTGGCCGCGGCTTGTCCTGCCTAGCCATAGTGGACCCGGCGTTCGAGCACGAACCGCTGGATGATGGTCAGCAGCAGGATTATCAGGAAGGCGAAGAAGGCGATCGAGGCGCCGTAGCCCAGCCGCCAGAGCTCGAACGAGTTCTCGTAGAAGTAGTACATCACCACCTTGGTGGTCGAGAGCGGGCCCCCGGCCGGCGGCCCGGTCATTATCCAGACCTGGGCAAAGGTCTCGAACGCGACAATCGAGCTCATTATCAGGACGTAGTAGGTGGTGGGCGATATCAGCGGCCAGGTGATGTTGCGGAAGGTGCGCCAGCGGCCCGCGCCGTCGATCCGGGCCGCCTCGTAGTAGGTCTGCGGAATGTTCTGGAGCCCGGCGAGGAAGATGACGATGTTGTAGCCGATGCCCTTCCAGACGCCCATTATGATCAGCGAGCACATCGCGATCGACGGGCCGCGCAGCGCGAAGGGCAGGCGGTTGGCGGTGTCGCCGGCGATGAGCTGGAACAGGCCGCGCGGATCCTGGAGCCAGCGCAGGCCGTCGGCGCCCACCCAGGAGAGGATGTAGTTGAGCAGGCCGCGGTCCGGGTGGAGAATCCACTTCCAGACGATCGACACCGCGACGATCGAGGTGACGACCGGCAGGTAGTAGATGGTCCGGTAGGCGCCCAGTCCCCTGATCTTCTGGTTGAGCAGCACGGCGATGAAGAGCGAGAGGAACAGGGTGATCGGGACCTCGAACACCATGTACCAGCCGGTGTTCAGGAGCGACTTCCAGAACACCCCGTCCTGGAGTACGGCCAGGTAGTTGCCCAGCCCGACGAACTCGCGGGCGCCGGCCATTCCCCAGTCGTAGAGGCTGACGCGGACCGAGAGCAGGATCGGGATGACGCGGAAGGAGAGCAGCACGACCAGCGCGGGCAGCAGGTAGCCGAGACCCGCGAGCAGGTCGCGAAACCGGCGCGAGGCCAGGCGCGACGCCATCAGCGGTTCCCGGGTCGGCCCAGGTGGCAGCGCATCGCCGGCAGTATAGCGGTCGAGCCCGGCCAGTCAACGGCTTGACCCTTCGGGGTCGGGTCCTAGAATGACGCGATGCGACGCGGCGTTGCCGACATGCCGCTGCACTGGGGCGCGGCCCCGCGCTGGCTTTTCGGTCGGATGGTCCGTCTTTCGCGGGCAATCATTGAGATCGTGGTGCGCGAGTACGGTGCCGGCGAGTTGCTAGCGCGATTGTCCGACCCGGTATGGTTCCAGAGCCTGGGTTGCGTGCTCGGGTTCGACTGGCACTCGTCCGGGGTGACGACCACGGTCTGCGGCGCCATCAAGGAGGCGGTGAAGGGCGACGAGCGGGCGCTGGGGTTCTACGCCTGCGGGGGCAAGGGCGCGGCCTCGCGGCGGACCCCGGACCAGATCCGGGTGCACGCCGACCGGTTCGGGCTGGACGGTGAGTGCTTGGTCCGGGCGAGCCGGCTGAGCGCCAAGGTGGACTCGACCGCGCTGCAGGACGGGTTCCAGGTCTACCACCACGTCTTCTTCGGCACGCTCGACAACCGCTGGGCCGTGGTCCAGCAGGGGATGAACGAGGAGAGCGGCCGGGCGCGGCGCTACCACTGGCTGTCGGACGGGCTCGAGGACTTCACCAGCGAGCCGCACAAGGCGGTCGCCTGCGACAGCCGGGTCGAGCCGCTGAACATGGTCGCGCGCGAGGCCCGGCCGGCGCGCGCGGCGTCGGTGGAGATTTCCCGGCTGAGTCCGGAGCAGACCCTGCGCGAGCTGGCGCGGGCGAAGCGGGTGAGCCTGCCCGACCACCACCCGGTGCTGCGCTCGGACATCTCGGACCGCTACTTCGGCAAGGTGCTGCTCAGCACCTACGAACGCCCGCCCGAGGACTTCAGCGCCCTGCTGCTGACCCCGGGTGTCGGACCCAAGACCGTCCGCGCCCTGGCGTTGATAGCCGACGTGGCGCACGGCGCGAAGCCGAGCTTCCGCGACCCGGCGACCTACTCGTTCGCGCTGGGCGGCAAGGACGGGTTTCCCTACCCGGTGGACCGGGCCGAGTACGACCGGGCGGCGACGATACTGGAGCAGGGCATCCGCGAGTCGAAGCTAGGCCGGGACGAGAAGCTGGCCGCGTTCCGCAGGATGGAGCGGTTATACGCCGCGGTGGGAGCATGACCCGACGCGCGGCCGAGTTCCCCGGCCGGTTTCTCGACCGCTGCCGGGCGATGGTCCCGGATTTCGAGCCGTTCATTGACAGTATGAGCCGACCGCCGCGGCGAACGGTCCGGGTCAACACAATCAAGGCGAACCGGGAACAGGTGCTCGGCTGGTTGCGCAACCTTGACCCGCAACCGCTGGACTGGTGGGAGAACGCGCTGGCACTGGGGCAACCGGGCGTCGGCAAGCGGCTTGAGCATTTCCTTGGCCTGGTCTACGTGCAGGAGGCGGCCTCGATGGTGCCGCCGCTGGTGCTGGGCGCTGAGCCGGGCGAGACCGTGCTCGACCTGTGCGCGGCGCCGGGCTCGAAGACCACCCAGCTGGCGGCGATGATGGAGAACACCGGCCTGGTCGTGGCCAATGACTATTCCCAGGCACGGCTGCGCGGCCTGGTCGGCAACGTCGACCGGGCCGGGTGTTTGAACGTGGTCATAACCCGGATGGACGGCGTGGCCCTTGTCCGCAACTGGCCCGGCTCCTGCGACCGGGTCCTGGTTGACGCGCCCTGCACCTGCGAGGGAACCGTGCGTCGTTCGGCACGGGTGCTTGACCAGTGGTCACTGGATGCGATTGCCCGGTTCAGCCAGTTGCAGAAGGGCCTGGCGGTCGCCGGCTACCACGCCTTGAAGCCGGGCGGGACGATGGTCTATTCGACCTGCACCCTCGCGCCCGAGGAGAACGAGGAGGTGGTGGACTACCTCGCGCGCCGGTTCCCGGAGGCCGAACTGCTGCCGGTCGAGCTGCCGGGTTTCCGGATGCGCCAGCCGCTGGCCGAGTGGAACGGCAGGCGGTTCGCGACCGGGGTGGCGAACTGCCGGCGCATCCTGCCCCAGGATAACGACACCGAGGCGTTCTTCCTCGCGCTCATCCGGAGGCCGATTGAAGCGCGCTGACCCGCGCGTGCGCGGCCTGCTCGAGCGGTTCGGTGTTCCCGCCGAAGCGCTCGCCGGGCTCGACGTGGTCGAGGGGCAGGGAGCGTTCTTCATCGGGACGCGAGAGGTGATGACGTTCGACGCGGTCCGGCCCCTGCGGCGCGGCATCAGGTTCTGCCGCGTCTTTCCGCGGTCGGTCAAGCCCACAACCCACGCGATGCAGGTGCTGGGGCGTCACGCGACGAGGAATGTCATTGACCTTGAGCGCGAGCAGGTCGTCGGGCTCATTAACGGCGAGCAGGTCGAGGTTGACGCGCCGGCCGCAGTCGAGGACGGCTACGTGCTGTTGCGGGTTGACGGCTTCTCGGCCGGGGTGGGCCTGTACCGGCGACCGGTACTCAAGACCCAGTTGCCGCGCTACCGGCCGGTCGAGGAGTAGGAATCGGAGAGTTTCATCACCCGGTCCCGTGCCGGGTGGAGATCGAAGGAGAGGTAGACTGAGATGAAGAAACACGCTGTCATCGTGCTGGTTGCGGCGCTGGCCGCGGTCGCACCGGGACGCATCATCCACGTGCCGGGCGAGTATCCAACAATTCAGGCGGGGATCGACGCCGCCGTGTCCGGGGACGTGGTGATGGTCGCTGCCGGGACCTATCCGGAGGAGATACTGCTCAAGGCCGGCGTCATCGTCCAGGGCGCCGGCGAGGGGTTGTCGATGATCGATGGCGGCGATGACCCGGGCGACGTGGTCCGGGCAATCGGCAGCTCGATCACCCGCGACACCAAGCTTCGCGGCTTC
>JAFGQF010000199.1 GCA_016935775.1 Caldifarciminota bacterium | reverse complement strand
GTCGTTCCCGGGCCGACCGCGTAGCCGACCGTTTCGTCGGCGGGGAACTGGAGGTCCATCAGTTTGGCACCGGTCGGCGAGGGGAGGCGAATCCAGGTGGCGCCGGCGTCGTGGGTGCGCAGCAGGAGGCCGCTGCCGCCGCAGGCGAAGCCGACCTGAGGGGTGAGCGGGAAGCGGATGGCACGGAGGTCCTCGCCGACGCCCGACACAAGCGGCCGCCAGGTGCGGCCTTCGTCGTCGGTGCGGAGGATGGTGCCCTTGTCACCGCAGGCGTAGCCGGTTGCTCCCTGGGACGGGAAACTGGCGGTGTAGAGGTTGGCCGTCGTGGGCGCGGGGGCGCGGCGCCAGGTGGCGCCGCCGTCGGGCGAGAGCAGGACGAGGCCCGAGTCGCCGACCGCGCAGGCGTGGAGCCGGTCGTCGAAGGTGAAAACGGAGTTGATTCGGTCTGGCATGGTTATGGTCGGGATGATGCCCGACAGGTGGGCGGTTGTCAAGCCGGGCCGGGATTGACTCGGGCCGGCGCCGGTCTATACTGGCGGCCCGACCGAGAAAACACGAACGATGCAGTCAGGTAACCTGACCGAAAAGGAGCCACGATGAGCACCGCGTTCTGGATTGCACCGGCCTCGGCAGTGATCGCTTTGGTCTTCGCCCTCATCCTCGCCCTGCGCAACATGCGCCTGAGCGAGGGAACCGAGCCGATGAAGGAAATCGCCAAGGCGGTGAAGGTGGGTGCGATGGCCTACCTGAAGCAGCAGTACAAGGGCGTCGGCCTGTTCTTCGGCGTCGTGTTCGTCATCCTGCTGGTGCTGGCGCTGACCGGCTCGCAGGTGATCTTCGTGCCGTTCGCCTTCCTGACCGGCGGGTTCTTCTCCGGCCTGGCCGGGTTCATCGGGATGGCGGTGGGCGTGCGCTCGTCGGCCCGGACGACTCACGCGGCGAAGCAGAGCCTGAATTCCGGCCTGCGGGTGGCGTTCTCGGCCGGGATGGTGATGGGGCTGGTGGTGGTCGGGCTGGGGCTTTTGGACCTCTCCATCTGGTACATCGTGCTGAACGCCGTCATCCAGGAGCCGGACCTGGCCGTTAAGATGGAGCGGATAACATCGGCGATGATTGCCTTCGGCATCGGCGCGAGCTCGATGGCGCTGTTCGCCCGGGTCGGCGGCGGCATTTTCACCAAGGCGGCGGACGTGGGCGCGGACCTCGTCGGCAAGATCGAGGCCGGGATTCCCGAGGACGACCCGCGCAACCCGGCGGTGATTGCCGACAACGTCGGCGACAACGTCGGCGACATCGCGGGGATGGGCGCGGACCTTTACGAGAGCTACGTGGACTCGATTGTCGCGACGATGACGCTGGCGGTGGCGGTGACCGCGTTCGGGTTCCCGCTGCTCGAGGGCGTGCTGTTCCCGATGGTGCTGGCCGGGGTCGGGGTGATTGCCGCGATAGTCGCCAGTTTCCTTGTCCGGGCGGGCGAGAAGGCCGAGCAGAGCGTGCTGCTGCGGGCGCTGCGGCTGGGGACCTACGGCGCGACCGTGCTGGTGGCGGTGGCCGCGTTTTTCCTGGTGCGCTGGATGTTGCCGGGCAACTTCAGCGTCTACTGGGCCGTGCTGGCCGGGCTGCTGTCGGGCGTGTTTATCGGCTACTTCACCGAGTACTACACCTCGGATTCCTACAAGCCGGTGCAGGGAATCGCGGCCGAGGCGAAGACGTCGCCGGCGACGGTGATAATCGAGGGCCTGTCGGTGGGGATGCGCTCGACAATCCCGATCGTCATCGTCGTGGCGGTGACGATAATGATCGCCTACTTCCTCGCCGGCGGCGGGGACGTCGGGCTCGGGCTGTACTCGGTCGGCGCGGCCGCGGTGGGGATGCTCTCGACCCTGGGCATCACGCTGGCAACCGACGCCTACGGCCCGGTGGCCGACAACGCCGGCGGCAACGCCGAGATGACCCACCAGGAGCCGGTGGTCCGCGAGCGGACCGACGCGCTCGACTCGCTGGGCAACACGACCGCGGCGACCGGCAAGGGATTCGCCATCGGTTCGGCGGCGCTGACCGCGCTGGCGCTGATCGCGGCGTACCGGCACGAGGTCGGCGCGGTGGGCGCGCGGCTGGTGAACGACGGGCTGCTTGGGGAGATGCCGGTGCTCGACCTGACGGTGCTGAACCCGCGGCTGATAGTCGGCGTGTTCATCGGCGCGATGCTGCCGATGGGCGTCGGCTCGATGATAATGAAGGCGGTCGGCCGGGCGGCGTCGAAGATCGCCGACGAGGTCCGGCGCCAGTTCCGCGAGATCAAGGGGATAATGGAAGGCACGACCAAGCCCGACTACGCCAGCGCGGTGCAGATTTGCACCAAGGCTGCCCAGAAGGAGATGATCGCTCCGACGCTGCTGGCGATCGTCTCGCCGGTGTTGGTCGGCGTGCTGCTCGGGGTCGAAGGCGTCATCGGGCTGCTGGTCGGCGGGCTGTCTTCCGGGTTCTGCATGGCGGTGTTCATGGCGAACTCGGGCGGGGCCTGGGACAACGCCAAGAAGTTCATCGAGAAGGGCTTCCTCGGCGGCAAGGGTACGGACGCGCACCGGGCCGCGGTCATCGGCGACACGGTCGGCGACCCGCTGAAGGATGCGGCCGGCCCGTCGCTGAACATCCTGCTGAAGCTGATGTCGATGGTTTCGATTGTCTTCCTCGGGATGATCCTGCAGTTCAACCTCGGCCGCTGGACCGGCTGGTGGTAGGGGTTGCGCACGGCCGTCCCGCGCGCTAGACTGGTCGGGTGAGCAGCCCGGTTCGATTCATCCTTGCGCTGGCGTTGCTGGCCACGATGGCCTGCGACGAACCGACCGGCCCGCCGACCATCAACTGGGTGCGCGGCCCGGGAGCGGTGTTCGCCAATGACAATATCGAGGTCGAGGGCGAGGCCTGGGACTGGGGCCTTGCTGCAATCGAGTTCAGCTGGTCCTGTCCCTCGGGCAGCCTGGTACTGCTCGAGCAGTCGCGCACCTATTCGAAGGTGCGCTGGTTCGCGCCCGAGTCCTCGGGCAAGACCGCGGTCCGGCTGCTGGTGACCGACCTGGACGGCGAAACCGCGCGCGACAGCTTGGCGGTCGAGGTCCGCCGGCGGACCGTCGGCCTGCTTGACTACTCCGGCGAGGTGAAGGCCGGGCTGTTCCGGCAGTGGCCCGAGAGTCTCAGGACCGGGTACCGGGTGCGCGGCGAGTTCGC
>JAFGQF010000198.1 GCA_016935775.1 Caldifarciminota bacterium | reverse complement strand
TACTTCATGGCGGTTGACGCCGGCAGCTACACGCTGGCCGACGAGACGAGCGCGACGGTGTATGTCCACGACCCGATGGGCAAGACCGGCCGGTACAAGGTCGAAGCCCAGTTCGGCAGCGACACCTATGCCGGGACCACCAACCCGACCTCGGTTCCGGCCGACAACGCGACGATGACCGTTGCCGAGCTCAACGCCGCGGGCAACGCCGGCTACGGCTGGGACATGACCGGCGGCGACGCGACGACCTACTCGATGACCGAGGCGGGCACGGCGCCGAAGGTCGACCTCTACATCAGCGACTTCGCCACCGGCTACGCCGGGCCGACCTACTCGGTCGTCAGCCCGGACATGGCCGAGAGTGACCCGGGCAACACCGGGTTCGTTCCCAGCGCGGCCTGGAAGGTGAACAGCTTCTCGGACCCGGTCACCAACGAGAACGGCCCGCTGCCGCGCCACTCGCAGACGACCTACTTCAACTACACCGACATCACCCAGACCCCGCTGCTGCTCGGCGCCTACACCGCGGACGGATACTACGCGATGTTCAAGGTGACCAGCATCAATTCGGGCACGGGCGAGGTCCAGGCCGAGTCCTGGTTCCAGCTCGTCCAAGGGCTCAGGCTGATCCAGCACTGATCGCCGCCCGCGCGGTTTTCAAGGCCTCGGCCCCGCGCCGGGGCCTTGGCTTTCGGGCCGGTTGACAGTCGCGCCGCCCGCGACTACCATCAGTCGTGCCCGAAGCACCGGACCCGAAGCTGGCCGAGCAGTTCGCGCTGCTCGACCGCAAGATCGAGGCAGTGTTGGGTGTCGTGCGCACTCTCAAGCAGGAGAACCGGCGGCTGGCCGACGAGCTGGCCGATTTGCGTGACCGCCAGGGACAGGCGGCTCGCCGGATCAACGCGTTGCTTGACAGAATCGACGCCCCGGAATAGAGTGATTGTACGGGAGTCTATGGAAAGCCATCGAGTTCACGTATTTGGCAGTGATTACAGCGTCCGGGCCGACGGCGGCGCGGAACACGTCCGGAAGGTGGCCGAGATCGTCGACGCGCGGATGCGCGAAATCGACCGGCAGTTCCAGCCCGGGTCCGGGACCCGGACCGCGGTGCTGGCCTGCATGAACCTGGTCGATGAGCAGCTCCGCGAGGGCGAAACGGTTGCCCGCTGGGCAAGGCGCCGGGTCGGTACGCTCATTGATAAGCTGGAAGCGGTTCTTTAGGCTCCCTGCAGTGTTCGTGATGGTGGACTGAGTCTTGAGCTAACACCCGGGAACCGGGTGCTGGAATAGGGCGGTGGAACGCGTCCCCTCAGGGGGAGCCGCGTGAAGCCGAACTGAAGCACCCATCTTCTTTTCCTGGTTCAGAGACCATTCACTACACGGCACGTGCGGGGCCTTTTTTGTCTGGAGGATGATATGTGGTATTACTGGGTGATCGGGGCGGGCGGAGTGGCGGTGCTGGGGCTGGCGGGGTTTTTCCTGGGGCGCCGGATGAGCGTGATGGCGATGCATCGCCGGGTGAAGCAGAGCGAGGCCGAAGCCGAGAAGCTGCTGGCCGAGGCGCGCCAGGAGTCGGAGCGGTTCAGGCGCGAGAGCGAAAACCTGCGCCGCCAGGAGTGGGACAAGGAGCGGCTGAAGTTCGATACCGAGACCGCCGCCACCCGGCGCGAGCTGGAGCGGCTCGAACAGAAGCTGGCCGAGCGCGAGAGCTTCCTGTCGCGGCGCGACAGCGTGCTGACCCAGAAGGAGGCGGACCTTATCCGCAAGGACCGCGAGCTGGCATCGCGCGACAAGATCCTCAAGGCCAAGGTCGAGCGGCTGGACCAGCTCATCAGCCTGGAGAACTCGAAGCTGGAGCGGATTGCCGGGTTGTCGACCGAGGACGCCCGGCGCGAGCTGTTCCGCAACCTCGAGGACCAGGCCCGGCTCGACGCCGCCAAGGCGATGCGCGACATTCGTGACCAGGCCCGCGCGCGCGCCGAGGACGAGGCCCGCGAGATCATCGTCAACGCAATCCAGCGCTGCGCGGTGTCGCACGCGGCCGAGACGACGGTCTCGGTCGTGGACCTGCCGTCGGACGAACTCAAGGGCCGGATAATCGGCCGCGAGGGGCGCAACATCCGGACCTTCGAGCAGCTCACCGGCGTCGAGGTGATGATCGACGATACGCCCGGCGCGATCATCATCTCCGGCTTTGACCCGGTGCGACGCGAGGTTGCCAAGCGGGCGATGGAGAAGCTGGTCGCCGACGGCCGCATCCACCCGGCTCGCATCGAGGAGCTGGTCAAGCAGACCTCCGAGGAGATCGATAACACCATCCGGGCGACGGGCGAAGGAATCGTGCTCGAACTCGGCATCGTCGGGCTGCACCCGGAGCTGTCGAAGCTGCTGGGCCGGCTCAAGTACCGCACCAGTTACGGCCAGAACGTGTTGCTGCACAGCAAGGAGGTCGCCCTGCTCGCGTCGCAGATGGCCCAGGAGCTCGACCTGGACGCGGCCATCGCCAAGCGGGCGGGCCTGTTGCACGATATCGGCAAGGCGGCCGACATCTCGATCGAGGGGCCGCACGCGCGGATCGGCGCCGACCTTGCCCGGAAGCACGGCGAGCAGGACGCCGTGGTGAACGCCATCGCCGCCCACCACGAGGAGACCAGTCTCGATACGCCCTACGCGTTCCTGGTGGCGGCCGCCGACAGCATCTCGGGCTCCCGGCCGGGCGCCCGGCGCGAGAGCTTCGAGACCTACATCAAGCGGGTCGAGAACCTGGAGATGATCGCTTCGTCGTTCACCGGCGTGGAGAAGGCCTACGCGATCCAGGCCGGGCGCGAGATCCGGGTCCTGGTCGAGCCGGACAAGGTGACCGACTGCGACGCCACCGACCTGGTCCAGCGCATCGCCGCGCAGATTCAGAACGAGCTGAAGTACCCGGGCCAGATCAAGGTGACGGTCATCCGGGAGACGCGCGCGGTCGACTATGCCCGCTAGGCTGCTGCTGCTGGGCGACGTCTGCTCGGGCGCGGGCCGGGACGCGCTGGCCGATGTGCTGCCGGGCCTGCGGCGCTGGACCCGGGCCGACCTGGTCGTCGTCAATGTCGAGAACGCGGCCGGCGGCTACGGCATCAACCACAAGATAGCGCAGGAGATCCTCGACGCCGGGGTGGACGTGCTGACCACCGGCGACCACGCGTTCGACCGCAAGGATGCCTGGCGCTGCTTTGACGACATCCCGCGGCTGCTCCGGCCGCTGAACTTCCCGGCCGGCGCGCCCGGGCGGGGCAGCCTGCTGGTCGAGCTTGAGGGTTTCAGCGTCGGGGTGGTGAACTTGGTCGGTCGGGTGTTCATGAAGCCGCTCGATTGTCCGTTCGAGCGGGGCCTGGCCGCGGTCGAAGAACTCAGGCGCCGGACTCGGGTGATCCTGGTGGACTTCCACGCCGAGGCGACCGCCGAGAAGCAGTCGATGGGCTGGTTTCTCGACGGCAAGGTGTCGGCGGTACTCGGCACCCACACCCACGTCCAGACCGCCGACGAGACGGTCCTGCCCGGTGGCACCGCCTACCTGAGCGACGTCGGGATGTGCGGGGCGTTCGACTCGGTGCTGGGGATGAGCAAGGACGACTCGCTGCAGCGGTTGCTGCGCGGCCTGCCGTACCGGCTTCACCCGGCGCTGGGCGACCCGAGGGTCAGCGGCGCGCTGGTCGAGGTTGACGAGGCGACCGGTCGGGCGACGAGCATCGAACGAATCCAGGTCCACGCCGGACCCCACGAACCCGAGCCGAACCAGCCGCCGGCACCGGGAGTCGAATAGACATATGCGCGCGCGGCGGCCCGGTACGGCGGTATCGCTCATCAGGGACGTTGACGAGCTGTTCGACCGGCATTTCGGCGCGGCCGGCACCGGCCCGTCGGTCTGGGAGCCGGCGATTGACCTCTACTTGGAGGCGGGCCGGGTTTGCCTACTGGTGGAGGTGCCGGGAGTGGCCGCCGCCGACATCGAGGTGAGGATCGGCCGGCGATTGGTCCTGGTCCGGGGCAACAGGCGCGGCCGGGCGCGCAGCCCGCGGTTCTACGAGTCCGAGATACCCTACGGGCCGTTCGAGCGGCGGGTCGAGTTGCCGGTGTCGGTCGACCCGGCCAGCCATCGCATCGAGCTGGCCGATGGCGTGCTGGCGCTCGAACTAGAGCAGGCGCGCGAGGCGGTCCGGATAATCAAGGTGGAGTGAGCGTGGCGGACAAGGAAAACGGCGTCAACGGAATCCCGGTCATCGCCCGGCTGCCGGACGAACTGCCGGTGCTGGTGGTTAAGGGCGGGGTGGTTTTTCCCGGGCTGGTCGCCCCGCTGATCGTCACGACCGAGCGCTCGGCCCGGCTGGTGGACGATGCGCTGGCCGGGGACCGGCTGGTTTGCGCGGTGTCGCAGCGCGATAACGACAAGGAAGAGGCCGAGCCCGAGGACCTGTACGAGATCGGGACGGTGTCGGTGATTCTCAAGATGCTGCGGTTCCCGGACGGCACGATCCGGTTGCTGCTGCAGGGCCTGCGCAAGGCCCGGGTCAGTGAGTATCTCCAGACGACTCCCTACCTGAAGGCCCGGGTCGGCACGCTCGACGAGCCCGAGGGCAAGCCCGACGTCGCAACCGAGGCGCTGATGCGCAACGTCGTCGGGATGTTCCGCAAGCTGGCCGAGATGGCGCCCTACCTGTCGGACGAGGTGGTGACGGTGGTGATGAACACCGACTCGCCCGGCCGGCTGGCCGACACGGTCGCCAGCTATCTTCAGCTGGACGTCAGCCGCAAGCAGGAGCTGCTCGAGATTCTTGACCCGCGCGAGCGGCTGACGCGCCTCGGCCAGGTGCTGACGCGCGAGATCGAGATCTTCGAGCTCGGGGCCAAGATCCGCGACCGGGTCAAGGGTGAGCTGGACAAGAGCCAGCGCGAGTACTTCCTGCGCGAGCAGCTCAAGGCGATCAAGGAAGAACTCGGCGAGCAGGACGAGCGCCAGGTCGAGCTCGACGAACTGGAGAAGCGGGTCGAGGAGTCGGGGATGAGCGAGGCCGCGGCCGAGGCGGCGAAGCGCGAACTCGACCGGCTCGGCCGGATGCCGCCCGCCTCGATGGAGTACACCGTTTCGCGCAACTACCTCGACTGGCTGCTGGCCCTGCCCTGGAAGCGGGTGACCGAGGACCGGCTCGACATCCGGCGGGCGCGCCGGGTGCTGAACGAGGACCACTACGACCTGAAGCAGGTCAAGGAGCGGATCATTGAGTTCCTGGCCGTGCGGCGGCTGAAGTCCGACTCGCGCGGGCCGATACTCTGCTTTGTCGGGCCGCCGGGCGTGGGCAAGACGTCGCTCGGCAAGTCGATTGCCCGGGCGATGGGGCGGGAGTTCTACCGGTTCTCGCTCGGCGGGATGCGCGACGAGGCCGAAATCCGCGGTCACCGCCGAACCTATGTCGGCGCGCTGCCCGGCAGGATAGTCCAGGGGCTGCGCAACGCCGGTTCGATGAACCCGGTGTTCATGCTCGACGAGATCGACAAGCTCGGGGCCGATTTCCGGGGCGACCCATCGTCGGCGCTGCTCGAGGTGCTGGACCCGGAGCAGAACTCCAGCTTTTCGGACCACTACCTCGAGGTGCCGCTCGACCTGTCGCGGGTGCTGTTCATCACCACCGCCAATGTCACCGATACCATCATCCCGGCGCTGCGTGACCGGATGGAGGTGCTCGAGCTGCCCGGGTACACCGAGGAGGACAAGCTCGAAATCGCCCGCAGCTACCTGGTGCCGCGCCAGTTGCGCGAGAACGGGCTGGTGGTCGGCAAGGTCGGGTTCGGCGACGACGCCATCAGGCGCATCATCCGCGGCCACACCCGCGAGGCCGGGGTACGCAACCTGGAGCGGGAAATCGGCAGCATCTGCCGCAAGGTGGCGCGCGGTTTCGCCGAGGGCCGGGGCCGGAAGCGCCGGATAGCGGCCCGCGACGTGGGCCGGCTGCTGGGCGAGGACCGGTTCACTTCCGAGGTGGCGGCCCGGGCCGGGGTGCCGGGAGTTTCCACCGGGCTGGCGGTGACCGCGTTCGGCGGCGAAATCCTGTTCGTCGAGAGCTCGCTGATGAAGGGACGGGGCGGGCTGACGCTCACCGGGTCACTGGGCGAGGTGATGCGCGAGTCGGCCCAGGCCGCGCTGAGCTACGTCCGGGCCCACGCCCGCGAGCTCGTCGTGGACCCGGAGTTCTTCGAAGGCAACGAGGTCCACGTCCACGTGCCGGCCGGTGCGACGCCCAAGGACGGCCCGTCAGCCGGGGTCGCGATCGTGGCGTCGTTACTGTCGTTGCTGCGCGGCCGGGCGTTGGACCCGCGGGTGGCGATGACCGGCGAGATAACCCTGACCGGCCGGGTGCTCGGTGTCGGCGGCATCAAGGAGAAGGTGCTGGCCGCGAACCGGGCGGGCATCCGGACCATCATCCTGCCGGCCGAGAACCGCAAGGACCTGAAGGAGGTTCCGCCCCGGGTGCGCAAGGGCCTGCGGTTCAGCTACGTCCGCTCGCTGCGCGAAGTCGCGCGGCTCCTCTTCCCTTAGAACAAGCCCGGCTCAGCGGCCGAGCAGCGGTTTGAGATAGCGGCCGGTGTGGGAGTCCGGGCAGTCGGCGACCTGCCCGGGCGGGCCGGTGACGACCACCGCGCCGCCCTCGTCCCCGCCCTCGGGTCCGAGGTCGATTATCCAGTCGGCGCACTTGACGACCTCGAGGTTGTGCTCGATGACGATGACCGTGTTGCTGCGGCTGACCAGCCGGTCGAGCACGCCCAGGAGCAGCCGGACGTCCTCGAAGTGCAGGCCGGTGGTCGGCTCGTCGAGCAGGTAGACG
The DNA here is from genome assembly GCA_016935775.1 of Caldifarciminota bacterium. Lineage (GTDB taxonomy): Bacteria > Hydrothermota > Tepidihabitantia > Tepidihabitantales > Tepidihabitantaceae > DSBX01. Next base: position 1,094 of record JAFGQF010000198.1, on the reverse strand, counting down.
GTGCGGCCGGTGGCGACCTTGGACAGCTCGCGGGCGAGCTTGATGCGCTGGGCTTCGCCGCCGGACAGGGTCGGCGCGGGCTGGCCAAGCTTCAGGTAGCCCAGCCCGACTTCCTTGAGCAGTTTCACCTTGCGGAACACCGTCGGGATGTTGGCGAAGAACTCGCACGCCTCATCCACGCTCATCCCGAGCACGTCGGCGATGCTCTTTCCCTTGTAGCGAATCTCGAGCGTCTCGCGGTTGTAGCGCCTGCCCTTGCAGACGTCGCAGGTGACGTAGACGTCGGGCAGGAAGTGCATCTCGACCTTGATGATGCCGTCGCCGGCGCAGGCCTCGCAGCGACCGCCCTTGACGTTGAACGAGAACCGGCCCGGCTTATAGCCGCGCATCCGCGATTCCTTGCTCATCGCGAAGAGCTCGCGGATCGGCCCGAAGGCGTTGGTGTAGGTCGCCGGGTTGGAGCGCGGGGTCCGGCCGATGGGCGACTGGTCGATGTTCACCACCTTGTCCACGTGGCCGAGCCCGGCGATGCGGTCGTGGGCCCCGGGCTTGTCGCGGCTGTCGTGGAAATGGCGGGCGAGCGCCCGGTGGAGGATGTCGGCGACGAGGGTGGACTTGCCCGAGCCCGAGACCCCGGTTACGCAGGTGAAGAGCCCGAGCGGGAACCGGGCGGTGATGTTCTTGAGGTTGTTTTCGCGGCAGCCCGTGACCTCGAGCCAGTGCCTGCCGGGCGTGCGCCGTTCGGCCGGCAGCTCGATGCGGCGCCGGCCGGCCAGGTAGTCGCCGGTGAGCGAGCCGCGGCAGGCGCGCACCTGTTTCGGCGTGCCCTGGCATACCAGGTGCCCGCCCTGCTCGCCCGCGCCCGGCCCGAGGTCGATGACGTGGTCGGCCGACAGGATGGTTTCCTCGTCGTGCTCGACGACGATGACGGTGTTGCCGAGGTCGCGCAGGCCGGTGAGCGTGGCCAGCAGCCGGCTGTTGTCGCGCTGGTGCAGGCCGATGGACGGCTCGTCGAGGATGTAGCACACCCCGACGAGGCCGGAGCCGACCTGGGTCGCCAGCCGGACGCGCTGGGCCTCGCCGCCGCCCAGGGT
>JAFGQF010000197.1 GCA_016935775.1 Caldifarciminota bacterium | reverse complement strand
TCCCTGGGCTCGAGCTTGCCGGTCGGCGCGTAGCTCAAGCGCAACCCGTAGTAGAGCCGGCCTGACCCCTCGCGCCGGACCTCGACCGGCTGCTTCTCGCCCCGGGCCAGCTCGTCGAGCCCGACGAACGCCCGCCGGGTTGCCAGGGACCGCCCACGGAACAGCCCGGCCAGAGCCTGCCTGCCGGCCAGCCGCACCTCGGCCGAAAAGTCCGGCTCGACCTTCTCGTACACCCGGAAGTAGGTCGCCAGCGCGTCGAAGACCATCGCGTTCTCCTGGGTGGTCCGCCACCGGCCCGACTTCCGCTCGAGCACCAGCCAGCGCACCGCCTTGTCCGCGAACTCCACCTCGCCCTGCGCCTCGAGCAACGCCTGGAGCACGACCGCGGTCGTCCGGACGTTGGAGTGGAACAGCCAGCCGCCCTCGGTCTCCTCTTCGTAGTGGGCCGTGGTCGGCGCCAGCTTCAGCTTGTTGCCGAGCGCCTGGACGATGCGCCGGTCGTGGCCGAGGCTCCTTGCCGTCTCGTCCCGGGCGACCGCCTTCAACAGGTACGCCTTGCCGTAAACCGAGAGCTGGTCGAGCCGTTCCATCAGGGTGTTGACGTGGGCGCCGACGTTGCCGCCCCATTCACCCAGCGCGCAGACCGCCAGCGCCCGGGTGGTCAAACGCTCGTCGGTCGAGTACGGCCAGTCGTCGGCCTGGTCGCGCGCCAGCCAGTTGGCCAGGTACGCCCGGCCCCGGTCCGCCACCACCGGGTCGATATCGTAGCCCGCCTGTCGTGCGTCGTACAGCACGTGCATCGTGTAGGCCGACAGCCAGGGCGAGGGCTGACGCCAGTGGTCACGGTTGGGCCAGAAATGAAACCCGCCCGACTCGTCCTGGAACTTCGGCACCATCACGAACTGCTCCCGGCAGAACTCGCGCAGCCGCGTGCCGGTCAAATCGGACAGCTTGAAAGTGTTAATGAGGTCCTCGGCCAGCACGAACGGCAAAACCTTGCTCAGCCGCTGCTCGAGGCACTCGTAGGGATAAGTTCGCAGCCACTCGACGCCGCGCTCCAGTTCGGCCAGCCCGGACGAGGCCAGCGTCATCTCCAGCCCGCCCACGCCCGGCAGCGCGTCGGTCGGCGCCTCCAGCCACTGCAGCGCCAGCGAGTCGGCCGTCGTTTCGTACACCGCCACCGCCTCGAGCGCCGGCGGGTTGCGTACCGGCAGGCTAAGCTTCAGCCCGTCCTGCTCCTCCCCGGCGACGGCCTCGAACGCGAACCCGGCGCTGTCGCCACCGGTGCACCGGTAGTCGAACCGCACCTCTTGCGCCTTGTTGGGTTCGACCTCGACCTCGACAACCGGCTCGCCCCGGAGCTCGACCCCGCCCGATACCCGCGCCCGCACCCGAACCGCCAGCCGCTCCTCGCCCCGGTTGTGAACCATCACTCCGGCGGAGAACTCGTCGCCCGGCCGCACGAACCGCGGCAGCGAGGGCAACACCAGCAGCGGCTTGTTCACCCGGAACCGCGCCTCGCCCGAACCGAACCGATCGGTGGTCGCGGCAACCGCCATCACCTGCCAGGTGGTCAGGTTGTCGGGCAGCCGGAAACCGACCCGCGCCCGGCCGTCGGAACCGGTCCGGACCGCGGGCAGCCAGCGCGCGGTCTCGAGGAACTTCTGGCGATAGGCGAACTCGTAACTCTCCCCGTTCCGCCCCCCGGCCATCCGCCCCGACTCCTCCAGACCGTCGCTGGCCGCGGCCTCGCCCTTCTCGCCGTAGTTGCGCTGGCCGATGACGTGCAAGCGCAGCTCCGCGGTCGCCACCGACAGCGGCCGGGGCGCGTAGAACACGCTGAACGGGTCCGGGGTCCGGTAGCCGATCAGCTTCAGCACCCCGAGGTCCACCACCGCGACCGCGACCTCGGCCGCCCGGCCGTTGCCGTCGCTGTCCGTCACCTCCAGTTCCAGGCTGACCGAATCGCCCGGCCGGTACTCTTCATCCAGGCCGGCCAGCGCGACCTCGAGCTTGCGCGCGTCCGGCTCGACCGGCAGTTCGACATAGCCCATTTTGAACCCGGGCTTGCCCAGGTCCGCGCCGGTCTCATCGAACTTGTCCAGCGCGGTGCGGCCCTTGAGCAGCATCACGGAAACGAACGCGTTCGGCAGGTACTCTTGCTTGACCGGCACCCGGACCACCTCGGCCGTGCCGAACAGGCCGACGGTGAAGTAATCGAGTACGTGCTCGCGCTCGACCGTCACCACCGCCAGGCACCTTGGCCAGGGGGCCTTGACCAGCACCAGGGCAGTGTCACCCGGCCGGTAGCTCTCCTTGTCCCGGACCAGCTCGATCAGGTCGTCGTCGCGCATCATCCACGATGCATCGCCCTGCCCGTACACCCAGAAGCTGATATCGGTCCGGGCGGGATTGCGCCGCCGGTCGCTCGCCTCCAGTTTCAGCCAGTACATCCCGGGTCGCGCCGGCTGGTAGACGAAACTCGCCTCCTCGCCCCTGGTCTTGAGCCGGAACTCGTGGACCTTCTCGTCCTGCGGCTCGCTCACCCACGAAAAGCGACCGCCGGTCTGCGACTTGCGTGCCGACTTCCACACCCGGCGCAGCACCGTCACGCGCACGTCAACATCGTCCATCAGCCGGCCCTGCGGGTCGCAGGCCACCACCCCGAAACTGATCGTGTCCCCGGACTCCGCGAACGTCCGGTCGGCCTTCACGCCGACATACACCCCGGACCGGTGCACCAGCCACGAGTTGCGCCCGGCGATGCCGCGCTCGTTGGCCGCGGTCACGGTTGCCTCGAGGTTGGCCCGGCAGGCCCTCAAGCCTCGGCCGGGCTCGAGCCGGGTCTTCACCTCGACCTGGCCCAGGTCGTCGAGCCGGCCGGAACCGGTGGCCAGTTCCCGGTACTCGTCCACGCCCTCGTCCATCGATGGTCCCCAGGTGTAACCCCGCAGCCCGGGCGGTGCGAAGGCGGTCGGGCTCAACGAAACCGACCATTCCACCCGGTCGCCGCTCATCGGCGCGCCGAACAGGT
>JAFGQF010000196.1 GCA_016935775.1 Caldifarciminota bacterium | reverse complement strand
TCGCCGTCATAGCCGATGCCGCAGTCGGCTTCGCGCTCGCGGACCAGGGAGATGAGCTGTTCGACGTACTTCGGCACGGTCGGGTCGGGCACGTGGGCCGGGAAGTTGCCGTCCGGCTCGAGGTTGATGAAATGGGGGCGGATGCGGGTGCCGGCGCACAACCGCTCGAGCAGGATGCCGGCGGTGCCGTTGCCCGGGTCAAAGACCACGTCGAGCCCGGCGGGCAGTTCAACCTTCGAGCGCAGCATATCGACGTAGTCCGGGACGATGTCCCGTTCCTCATAGCTTCCCTTGCCCTGGCGGAACTCGCCCTTGTCCATCACCTCGCGCAGGCGCTGGATTTCCGCACCGTAGATGGTGGTCTTGTCCAGCCCGACCTTGAACCCGTTGTACTCGGGCGGGTTGTGGCTGGCGGTCACCATCATCCCGGCCCGGGCGTCGAGATGGAAGAACGAAAAGTAGTGGACCGGGGTGGGGACCATCCCGATGTCAATGACGTCAAGACCGGTGGCGAGGATGCCGTCGCGGAGCGCCCGGCTGATGCGCGGGCCGGAGAGCCGGACGTCGCGGCCGAGGGTACAGCGGTTGGCCCCGCGGTCGAGGACATAGGTGCCGTAGGCCTGGCCGAGGCGATAGACCTCGTCGTCGGGCAGCTCGGACGCGGCGATGCCGCGGATGTCGTACTCGCGGAATATCAGTGGATTCACGGGCCAATGGTAGCAGACCGCGAACCCGGTTCAAACGCGAGGGCGGGCCCAGGGCCCGCCCTCGCAAGTCACGTTGCCGGTCGCTACTCGCCGTAGACGATGGTCTTGTAGGTGGCGATGATGCCGAGGATGTTGGTCACCTGGGTGTCAATATGGTGCACCTTGGTGATGCCGCCGGCCTGCATCGCTTTCTGGATGCTGGCGTCGCCGGTCACGATGATGCCCAGGATGGACTGGAACGAAGCCTCGCCCACCTTGCTGGTGGTGTTGGCGGTGGCGCCGTGATAGGCGACCGCCATGGCCGGGGCCTTGGTGTCCTGGTAGAACAGGCCGCCGCCGCCCATCGCGATCATCGCGCCGCACCCGGTGAGGGATGCGAACGAGAACACGGCCAGCGCGGTGATGAGCAGGAGTCTCTTCATCGGCTCCTCCTTCTTGGTTTGTGCTTACGCAGCCTAGCCTCCGGTGTCGGAGTGCCGACCCGGACCGATTCGACTATAGTGCGCGCCGGCGGGCAGTCAAGTCCCAACGCCCGGTGCGCTAGCCGGCCTGCTCGCCGAAGAGCGGGTAGAGGCGGACGCGCGTTTCCTGGTCCACCGGCAGGAAGCGCTTGAACTGCATCGAACTGGTGGCGCGGCCCTGGGTGAGACTGCGCAGGCTGGTCGCGTAGCCGAATGTCCGGGCCAGCGGTACCTCGGCCTTGATTATCTGGTGGCCCTTGACCGGTTCCATATGCGTGACCTTGCCGTCGCGGGCGGTGAGGTCGCCAATCACGCCGCCGAGGTACTGGTCGGCGGCGACGACTTCGAGTTCCATTATCGGTTCGAGGAAGGTCGGTTTCGCACGGTGGAAGGCGTCGCGGAACCCGGTCGCGGCCGCGACCCGGAAGTCGACGTCGTGCGAGTCCTGCTCGTGGAACTGGCCGTCGAGGATGGTCGCCTTCGTGCCGACGACCTGGTAGCCGGCAAGCACGCCCGAGTCGAGCGCTTCGCGGATGCCCTGTTCGACCGCCCCGACGAACTCGGTCGGCAGGGCGCCGCGCTTGATTTCGTTGACGACTTCGTTGGCCTCGCTGCCCGGCTCGAGCCTGAGCCGCACGACCGCGTAGTGGCCCGAACCGCCGGTCTGGCGGATGAACCGGCCCTCGGCCTCGGCCCGCGCCGTGACCGTCTCCCGGTATGACACCTGGGGCCTGCCGGCGTGGACTCCGACCTTGAAGTCGCGCTGCAGCCGGTCGAGAAGTATGTCGAGATGGAGCTCGCCCATCCCGGACAGCACGAGCTGGCCGGTTTCCTCGTCGACTTTCTGCTTGAAGGTCGGGTCTTCGAGCGCGAGAACCTGGAGCGCTTCACCGAGTTTCTCTTCCTCGGCTTTGGTCTTCGGTTCGATGGCGATGAACACCACCGGCTCGGGCACCTCGATGGACTCGTAGGCGATGGGGTGGGCGAGGTTGGCGAGCGTCTGGCCGGTGTGGCTTTCCTTGAGCCCGACCACCGCGCCGATTTCCCCGGCCGACAGCAATTCGACTTCCTGCTGGCGATTGGCGTGCATCATCAGGAGCCGGGAGACACGAACCCGCTTCATCTCGGGCACGGCCCAGACGACGTCGCCGGTCTTCACCCGGCCCGAGTAGACCCGGATGTAGGACAGCATCCCGCGGTGCTGGTCGGCGGCGAGCTTGAACACCAGAGCCGAGAACGGCGCCTGTGGGTCGGCTGGCCTGGTCTCGGGTTCGTCGGTCTTCGGGTTGATGCCCCTGACCGGCGGGACGTCGAGCGGCGACGGCAGGTAGTCGACCACGCCGTCGGCGAGTTTCTGGATGCCCTTGTTCTTGAGCGCGCTGCCGCAGAAGACCGGGACAATGGCGAGCGACAGCGTGCCCCGGCGCAGCGCGGCCTTGAGGTCGCCCGGGGTGATTTCTTTCCCGCCGACGTACTTCTCGAGCAGGTTCTCGTCGAACCGGGTGAGCGTGTCAATCATCCGGCCGCGGTATTCCTCGACCTCGGCCAGCCGGTCCGGCGGCACCGGCCGGGTTTCGTACTTCGCGCCCAGGTCGTCGGACTGCCAGATGCAGGCCCGTTGCTCGACAAGGTCGATGACGCCTTCGTGGGCATCCTCGGTGCCGATCGGCAACTGGACCGGGACCGGCTCCTGTTCGAAGCTCTCGGCCATCATTTTGATGACCCGGTAGAAATCGGCGCCGTTGCGGTCGAGCTTGTTGACGAAGACGATGCGCGGGATTCGGTAGCGGTCGGCCTGGCGCCAGACCGTTTCCGACTGCGGTTCGACCCCGCCCACTGCGCAGAGCACGACAATGGCGCCATCCAGCACCTTGAGCGACCGCTCGACCTCGATGGTGAAGTCGACGTGGCCGGGCGTGTCGATGATGTTGATGCGGTGGTCACGCCAGTGGACCGTGGTCGCGGCCGAGGTGATGGTGATGCCGCGCTCGCGTTCCTGGATCATCCAGTCCATCTGGGTGGTGCCGTCGTCGATGTCGCCCATCCGGTGGATGCGGCCCGTGTAGTAAAGGAAGCGCTCGGTGGTGGTGGTCTTGCCGGCGTCGATGTGCGCCGCGATGCCGATGTTGCGGGTGCGTTCGAGCGGGTACTCCCGGGGCGGTTCGGTCATCGGGGCGGAGGCTATTTGACCGGGGCGGCCTGGATACGGGCGGCGATATCGTCCAGTTCCCTGTCCGAGAACGCCGGCTTCAACCGTGGCTGGCAGTGGTCCTGGACCTTGAGCAGCAGGTCGAGAAGGTTGCGCTCGTCCGGGTAGCTGGGAACTAGGTGCATGTGGATGTGGGGCACGCGCATCCCGCGCAGGATGAGCGATACGTGGCTGCAACCGAGCCCGGCCTTGAGCTTGCGAGCCATCGCGTAGACGGTCTTGAAGAACGGCACCGCGGTCGCCTGCCAGTCGGCCGGTTCGAGGTCGGTGAGCAGCGGGACGTGCTTCTTCGGTATCACCAGCGTGTGGCCGCGCGACACCGGGAACGCGTCGAGGAAGGTCAGGGTGTTTTCGTCCTCGTGGATCTTGCGGGCCGGCGCCCTGCCGGCGATTATGTCGCAGAATATGCAGTTGGCCATTACTGCCTCCTTGCGGCTAGCGGTTGCGGGGCTTGCAGATGACTTCCCGGACGGTCGTGTCGAAGAACAGGCGCGAGTGGGCGGGGCGGACCACCAGCGCGGTGTCGGC
>JAFGQF010000195.1 GCA_016935775.1 Caldifarciminota bacterium | reverse complement strand
TCATCCGCAGCTTGTTCTTGTCGATGTAGACCCAGAGGCCCTTCATCAGGTCGAACCACTTGACCTCTTTGACGTTGCCGAAGATGGCCTTGAGGTTGTCGTCCGTCTTGATGCGCATCGCGGCCAGGCCCTTGCCCGCGCCCCTGGTCTTGAGTTCGTGCTGGTTGGCGTAGTCGGACAGGCCCTTCATCAGTTCGGTCGGCTTGAGGGTCTTCTTGGGGCCGTAGACGGCCTTGAGCGCGTCGTCGACCTTGATCTGCAGTCCCGACAGTCCTTTCTTACCTGCCATCGGTACTCCTTTCGTGTTGCTTGCCTGCGGTCGGTTGCCCGGCAGTCACGGCCGGAGAGTAGCGGAAACCGGGCCTGTCGTCAATAGCTGGTTTGGCGGCCGGGTTCACGCCAGTGCCCGGCGCCAATGCTCGCCGTAGGGCGGCACCCTGAGTTCCGGGTCGAGCCGGACGTGGATTTCGTCCCCGGGCAGGAGCTGGCCGCTGCGAAAGGCGAGCTTGACCTTGATGGTGAAGTCCTCGCGCACCGCGTTCGACCTTGCCTCGGCTTCCTTGACGTCCAGCAGGGTGGTTTCGCCGTTGCCGGTTTCGCCCGCGAAATAGTCGCGCTGGGCCAGGGTGCAGGCGAGCCAGACGTTGATGTCGCCGGCCGGGTGCTCGATGCGGGCGCGCAGGCCGAAGGCGTCCCAGGGGCCGGGCCGGGCGTCGTCGGCAGGGGGGTCGAGGTTGTCGTAGCGGCTGATGGTGAGCCGGTGGGTCTTGCCCTGCCGGTCGGTCACCGAGTCCACCCGCGGCGTCCAAGCCGATTCTGCCACGAGGCAAAATAGCACGGAACCGGCGGATGTCAAGGCCGGGGGAGTGCCGAGGGGGGGATTTGAACCCCCATGAGCGTAAGCTCACTAACTCCTGAGGCTAGCGCGTCTGCCATTTCCGCCACCTCGGCACAGGTCACGGGTTGTCGAACGGCGTAAGAATAGCCGCGCCGGCCGGGCAGTCAAGCCGCCGAAACGGGCGGCGGGCGGGAGAGCCCCGCCCGCCGAGTGGATTCGAGCCCTGCTAGAAGCTGTCGGCGACGTCGGTGATGCGGACGTTGTCGCAGAGCAGCCACTCGGGCACGCTGACCGCGGTCGGCGACCGGCGGGCATAGGTGCTCGAGGTGTTCACCGGCACGTTCTTCGAGGAGAGCGCGACGACGTTTCCGAAGACCGAGGGCGAGGTGTCGGTGACCCGGGTGGAGAAGAGCGGGGCGGTGAACCTGCCGCCCTGGAGCCGCAGCGCGTTGAAGCGCGATGAGCCGGTGAACAGCCCCTTGGTGGGGTCGGGCAGGTGGATGTAGTGGAGGTGGGGGATATAGAGCGCGTCGCCGGCGAGCTTGCAGCCGGCGTCGAGCCCGGGCTCGCCCCTGCCCGGCGCGAGCACGAAGTCGTCGTTGCCGAGGTCGTGACCGGTGGGCTTGCGGCCGTACTTGGCCGCCGCCATCGTGTCGTAGAGCAGGCCGCGCAGGACGCCGTTCTCCACCAGGGTGAACCGGCGGCGGCGCTTGCCCGAGAAGTCGAACGGCATCCCGAACACGTCCCGGTTCTCCGGGTCGTCGGTGATCGTGACGGCGTCGGCGAACAGCTTGTCGCCCGGCTTCATCCCGGCGGTGTAGGAGCGTTTTTCCTCGTAGAGCCGGCCGATGAACCCGCCCCAGACCGCCAGCCCGAGCAGCTCGGCAACCGCCTGGGCGCCGAACAGCACCCGCTGGCGGCCGACCGCGGTGCGGAAGCCTTCCGCGCCCTCGTAGACCGGCAGCAGCGATTCGAACTCGGCGATGATGTCGCCGGCGGTGAAGGCGCCGGCCGCTTTCTGGGTGCGCTCGACCGAGAGCTCCCACTTCTTCTGCTGTTCTTTCAGCACCAGCACCAGGCGGCCGTCGGTCAGCTTCCGGAAGGCCTCGTTGTCGTTGGCGGTGGTGATGTAGTACATCTCGGTCGAGCCGGTTGACCACGAGCCGGAGAAGTCGTACGCGCCTTTCGGTTTGACCGCCTTGATGACCGCGGCGCAGAGCCCGGTCTTGGCCTCGGGGGAGAGGGACTCCAGCTCCGGGTCGAAGCCGGCGGAGTCGTCAACCGGTTCCTCGACAGTGCCGAAGATCGGCTCGTAGTCCTTGGGCAGGGCAGCGCGGCAGTTCTCCTCGGCGTGGCCAAGCGCGTTCTTGAGCTGGTCGGCGGTGACGTCGGCGGTAAGCGAGAACGAGCCGACCTTACGGCCGTCCTGGACCGAGATGTCGAGCCGGGTGAGCTCCTCGTGGGTGGCGAGCGCGACCGAGGAGTTGCCGAGCCGGATGAGGCTCGATTTCTCGCGGTGGAGGTTGAACTCGGCGCTGACCCCGCGCTTGCGGGCGTCGTCGCGCGCCCGGGTGAGCAGTTCGCGGATTCTGGGTTCGAGCATGGCTACTCCTTTTCCCCGGTCTGGACGTTCTTGAACCGCATCACCGGGATGCCGTGGCCGAGCTCCATTATCTGGTTGGGCTCGCCCTTGCCGCAGTTGGGCACCGACTGGAGCTTCCAGGTGGATTCGTCGCCGACCTTGTCGAGCGAGTTCCAGAACTCGAGGGTGTGGCCCTGGTAGGTCGTGTTCTTGAACACCCGGCCGCGCTTGCCGTCTTTCACCTCCCAGGCGATTTCGGTGCCGAAGTGGAAGTGCTCGCGGTTGGAGCCGATCGACCACGACACCGGCGTGTCGACGATGATGCCGTCCTCGGTCGCCCGGACGATGTCGTCGAGCGTGCCGTCCGGGCCCGCGTCGATGTTGATGTTGGTCATCCGGTCAATCGGGGTGCGGTAGAAGGCGCAGGCCCGGGCCGCGGTCCCGGATTCCTTGACCACCTCGCGGCCGGCCCGGGCGTTGGCTTCGCCGAGGTCGGTGCGCGAGGAGAGGACGTTGACCAGGATGCCTTCCTTGATGAGGTAGTAGTCGCGCTGGGGCGTGCCCTCGTCGTCGTAGCCGAAGGTGCCGGGCGAGTTGGCGGTGACGCCGGCCCGGCAGTTGAGCTTGTCCGACCCGTAGCGGAGCTTGCCGATCATCTCGGGCCGGACGTGCGAGCCGCCGGCAAACGACAGCTCGTAGCCGAGGATGCGGTCGAGCTCGAGCGCGTGGCCGATGGTCTCGTGGACCTGGAGGAAGCCCTGGCCGGGCAGGATGATGAGGTCGCGCCTGCCGGGCGGCAGGGGTTCGGCGGCGAGGATGGCGGCGAGGTCCTGCTTGATGCGCTCGGCGTGGCCGGCGAAGCAGTTTTCGTCGGCCAGCCATTCCCAGCCGCGGGTGCCGGCGCCGTCCGAGTTGAGCTCGACCGAGCGGCGCTGGGTGCGGCCGTCCTTGTCGGGCGCCATCACCATCATCGTGGCGAAGGTGTTCATCACCCGGCGGCTGACCTCGGTGCCCTCGGTGTTCCAGTAGTGGATGCGCCGGCGCTGGAACCGGGCCGACACCACCCGCTGGGCGATGCCCTCGCCCTTCAGTTGCTCGTCCAGTCCCTTCAGGAAGGCGAGCTTGTCGGCGAGCGGGACGTCGAACGGGTCCTTTTCGACCGGGGCGACGTACTCGCCCTTCGACGGCCGGGCCGGGCCCATGTCCTTGGGGAAGCCGGGCAGTTGCGCCGCGGCGCGGGCGTTGGCCAGCGCGCGGTCGAAGCAGGCGGGGATGGCGTCGAGGTCGGCGGTGGCGGCAAAGCCCCAGGCGCCGTGCCAGAGGACCCGGACGCCGATGCCCTGCTCGTCGGTCCGGGTGTTGCTTTCGAGGTTGCCGTCGTAGAGCATCAGCCGCTGGTTGGCGTCCTCGGCATAGAACCGGGCGTCGCCGAAGCTGCCGCCCTCGGCCAGCAGCCGCTCGAGCTGCGGCCGGACGACGCCGGCGATTTTCTCAGGTGTCGCGGTCATTGTCAACTCCTTGGGTATTGATTTCGTCGAATCCCATGTGAGATTTCCATTATGCCCGCGGGGTGGGCGGTTTCAAGCCCGGCCGGCTTGACTCGGCACCGGCCGCGAATAGAGTTGAGCGAGGACTCGTTGACCGCTTCCCCCACCAGGCTGCGCCGGCTGTTGCCCCTCGTGGTTTTGCTCGCCACCGGGTGCGCCTACTTCAATACCTTCTACAACGCCCGGAACTACTACCGGGACGGGCTCAAGCTCAAGGAGCAGCAGCAGGTGAGCCAGGCGAAGGCCCGGTTCGAGAAGTCGATCGAGAAGTCGGCCCTGGTCATCTCGCGCTGGCCCCAGTCGCGCTGGGTTGACGACGCGACCTTCCTCATCGGCCGGTCCTACTACGAGATGGGCCAGTACGGCAAGGCGCTGCGCCATTTCGAGCGGCTGGCGCTGGCTTTCCCGAACTCGCCGCTGGTGCCCGAGGCCCGGCTCTTTCGCGGGATGTCGCTGTTGCGCGACGGGCAGTTCGGCGATGCTCGGGTCGTGCTCGGGGACGTCCAGCAGAGCCATCCCAGGCTGCGCGACGAGGCGGCCTACGAGCTGGCGGTGTCGTTCTACCGGCGCGAGGAGTACGGCCGGGCAGCGGATTCGCTGGCGGCCTTCATCGAGCGGTTCCCAAGGTCGGACCGGGTCGCGGACGCGGTCGAGCGGCTGGCCGAGAGTTGCTACCGGCTGGAGCGGTGGGAAGAGGCCGGGGCGTCGTACGACCGGCTGGTGCGCCTGCTGCGCGACCCCAAGAAGCGGGCCGAGGCCCGGCTCCGGGCCGCGGCCTGCCGGCTGGAACTGGGCGACCCGACAGAGGCCGTCCGCCAGGCCCAGGACGTGCTGGGCCGGTATGCCGAACTTGACGACGAGGCCAACGTGCTGCTGGGCCGGGCCCAGGCCGAGCTGGGCAAGCCCAACGAGGCGCTGGCAGCCTGGTCGCGGGTCCGGGGCAACTCGGACATCGGGGCCGAGGCGTTCTACCGCATCGGCAAGTTCCACGAAGAGCAGAAGAGCTTCGAGCTGGCCCAGGCGCACTATGACACCGCCCGTTCCCGTCGCGCCAACTCGGACTTCGGCGTGCTGGCGGTGAAGCGGCTGGCCCTGCTGGATGCGCTCGCCCAGGGCGATTCGACCGAGCGTGCGCCGGCCGAGGCGCTGTTCCTGCTCGCCGAGGTGCACAACCTGAACCTGGCCGAATATGACGAGGCGGTTCGGTACTACCGCGCGGTGCACGATTCTTTCCCGGGGAGCGAGTGGGCGCCCAAGGCGCTGCTCGCCGTGGCGTGGATCGAGCGCCACGTCCGGGGCGATTCAGCGGCGACGAACCGGGTGTTGAACGAGGTCATCGCCGGGTACCGCGACACCGAGTACGGCGACGAGGCGCGGCGCTGGCTGGGAGAGAAGGTTCCCGAGCGCCGGAAGCCCGGGCCGCCGAAGCCGGACACGCTCGCCCCGAGACCGTCGCCGCCCGAGCCGCCGCGGCCGGACACGATTGCCGGCTTCGCGCCCGAGCCCCACGAGGAGCCGAAGCCGCTGCCCGGGCCGAAGCCGGAGCCGCCGGTCAGGCCCTCCCCGCAGCCCGAACCCAAACCGCCGGCCGCGCCGCCCGATACCGGCATTGGGCGGCTGGAGCCGGTGCGGTTCGGCTTTGACCGCTGGGACATAGCCGGTGACGAGCGGGCGGCTCTCGATGCCGCGGCGAAGGCGATCAAGGAGTCCGGCGACCTGGTTGTCGCCATCGTCGGCCACACCGACCCGGTTGGCACCGAGGAGTACAACCGCGAGCTGGGCCGGAAGCGGGCCGAGGCGGTGCGCGACCGGCTGGTGAGCGCCGGGGTGGACCCGGGTCGGCTGAGGGTCGAGAGCCGCGGCGAGTCGGAGACGGTATCCCGGTCGCCGGATGAGTACTGGCGCGACCGCCGGGTGGAGTACCTGGTCCGGTGAAGAGCCTGCGCGCGCCGGTGGTCGCCAACGCCGAGGTCGCGCCGGGCATCTGGTCGCTCTGGTTCGAGCACCCGGGCCTGGCCCGCGCCTGCCGGCCAGGCCATTTCCTCAATCTCAAGCCGGGACCAGGGCCGGACCCGCTGCTCCGGCGGCCGCTGTCGGTCTGCGACGTCGAGCGCGACCGGCTCAGGCTGGTTTTCCGGGCGCCGGGCCGGGGCACCGCGCTGCTGGCGCAACTGCGGCCGGGCGACGAACTCGACATCCTTGGCCCGCTGGGCCGGCCGGTCAGGCTGCCGAAACGCCGGACCGTGCTGCTCTGCGGCGGTGGGGTCGGCGCCGCGCCGCTGTTGTTGCTCGCCCGGCGGCTGCGGGATGAGAACCGGGTCAAGGTATTCCTTGGGGCGCGCGCGGCCGAGGGCCTGATCCTGACGCGCGAGTTCAGCCGGTTGCGGCTCGAGGTCGGGTTCGCGACCGACGACGGCAGCCACGGCCATCGCGGGCCGGTGACCGACCTGGTGGTGAAGAACGTCCACCCGGGCACCGGGCAGTTGGTCTATGCCTGCGGACCGCTTGCGATGCTTGCCGACCTCGCCCGGCGGGTGAAGGGCGCCGAGGCGTGGGGGTTCTTCGAGGAGCGGATGGGCTGCGGCACCGGCATCTGCTACTGCTGCGCGTTGCCGCGCAAGGGCGGGGGTTACACCCGGTTCTGCCAGGAGGGGCCGGTGGTCCGGCTCGACGAGGTTGAGCTGTGAAGAACCACTCGGTCCGGCTGCGCGGGGTCGAGTTCGCCAACCCGGTGCTGGCCGCGTCCGGGACCTGGGAGTTCGGGCTGAGGTTCAAGGCGGTCTCGGCCCGGCTGGGCGGGGTCGTCACCAAGGGCATCACGGTCGAGCCGCGGGCCGGCAACCCGGGCCCGCGCATCTTCGAGTTCCCGGGCGGCATCCTCAACTCGGTCGGGCTCGAGAACCCGGGACTCGAGCGGTTCCGCGACGAGGTGCTGCCTGAGGTGGCCGCGCTGGGCACGCGGGTCATCGTCAACGTCGCCGGGTTCGAACCCGGGGAGTTCGACCGGCTGGTCGGCGAGCTGGACCGCGAGCCGGTCGCCGGGTTCGAGCTGAATCTTTCCTGTCCCAATGTCGGGCACGGCGGCGCGGCCTTCGGCCAGGACCCGAAGCTGGTCGAGGATATCACCCGCCGGGCGCGGGCGCGCACCGACCGGCCGGTGGTGGTCAAGCTGACCGCCAACTTCACCGACCCGGTCGCGACCGCGCGGGCGGCCGAAGCGGGCGGCGCGGACGCGGTCACGGTCATCAACACGCTTTTCGGGCTGGCGCTGAACGCGAACGGCCGGCCCTTCCTCGGCGGCCGCAACGGCGGGATGTCCGGCCCGGCCTTGAAGCCTTTCGCGCTCTACTGCGTGGACCGGGTGGCGGCCGCGGTCGGCATCCCGGTCATCGGCTGCGGCGGGATAATGGACGGCCGGGACGCGCTCGACTTCCTGAGCGCGGGCGCGGCACTGGTCCAGGTCGGCACCGCGAGCCTGGTCGAGCCCGACGCCGCGGCGCGGGTCTGGACCGGGCTGCGCCGGCTGTGCCGCGACCTCGGCGCCGAATCCTGGGCCGACATCGTCGGCCGGACGAGGAGGGAAGATTGACCAGGCTCTGCCTGGCGCTGAACGTCGGCGACCGCGAGCGGGCGCTTCAGTGGCTCGGCCGGCTCGGCCGGGAAGTGGACTGCTACAAGCTGCAGATGGACCTGTTCGGCCGCGCCGGTCCCGGCATCGTCCGCGAGTTCGTCGCGGCCGGGGTCGAGGTGTTCCTCGACCTGAAGTTCCACGACAT
>JAFGQF010000194.1 GCA_016935775.1 Caldifarciminota bacterium | reverse complement strand
GCCGCCACATCTCGCGGCCGAAGCTCAGGTAGAACGGGTACTGGATGATGGACACGCCTTCGCCGTCCAGCACCTGCTTGACCTGGGCTTCCATCAACACCAAGGGCGCGGTCTGCGCGGTGAACTCCGGCCGCCGGTTTGAGCCCGGCCCGCGCCCGGCGGACGCGCCGGTATTCAGTCCAACTTACTGGCCGGCGGTATCTTATCCGCGTGAGCCCGTTCCGAAAGGAAACGGCAAGTCACCCGGGGGGTCACCCCCCTCCTGAAGGCGCATTTCGGACCCGGGCTCTGGAGCCGGCCGAGGCCCGGCTTGAACCGGCTTCCGACTCGCCGGACCGGCGACATCTTCAGGCAACCGGTGACGACGGATTCCAGACCGGTGACCAGGCATAGAACCGGCATCCCTCTCAGCCGCGCGGCAAACTGGCCGCCGACCGCGCCTGTCGGCCCGGCCGTCCCTCCCGCTGTCGGCCCGGCTGTCGCCCCCGCTGTCGGCCCGGCCGTCGCCCCCGCTGTCGGCCCGGCTGTCGCCGCTGCTGTTACGCATCGGCCTGGGCAGAAGGGACATGGCCCATTTCGGCCTGGAGAAACGGGTTCGTTTCCCGAGGCCGGCGCATGCCCGTCGTCGGCTTGGGACACAATCCCGGTTTCGCAGACGAAAGCGGGTTGTGTCCCGCGCCTGTCCCCGTCCGCCATGTCCGGCCATCTCCCGCGCCAACCGGCCGTTGACATCCTCTCACCGCACCTTATCATCCCCGCGTGCCCGGTCCCTTCGGCTGTCCCTGGCTGACATTCTCCGCCGTCATCGCGGTCGCGGTCGCGGCCGTCGTTTCAGTCATCTGGGCCGTGCTGGTGAAGTTCGACCGGGACGACTGACGTGTCTTCGGCGGCAATCCACTTCCTCTTCCTCGGCCTCTACCTCGCCGCGCTGTTCGCCATCGGCATCGTCACCGGCCGGAAGATGAAGTCCTCGGCCGAGGGGTTCTTCATCGGCTCGCGCTCGGTCGGGCCGTGGGTGACCGCGTTCTCGTTCGTCTCGGCCTACTACAGCTCGGTGGTCATCATCGGCGGCGGCGGGTTTGGCTACCGGTTCGGCCTCGCGACGCTCTGGGTGGGCGCGACCAACGTCATCGTCGGCACCCTGCTGGCCTGGACCATCCTCGGCCACCGCACCCGCCGGATGACCGGCCGGCTGGGCTCGATAACGATGCCCGAGTTCTTCGCCCGGCGCTACAACTCGCCCGAGGCCCGGGTCGTCTCGGCGCTGGTCATCGGCCTGTTCCTCGTGCTCTACTCGGTGTCCATCCTCAAGGGGATGGGCAACGCCTTCGAGGTGCTCATCGGCCTGCGCTACGAGTACTCGATTCTGCTGTCCGGGCTGATGATCGTCGCCTACGTCGCCATCGGCGGCTACCTGGCCGTGGTCTGGACCGGCTTCTTCCAGGGCTGGGTGATGCTCTTCGGCCTGGCGCTGCTGACCGCGCTGGCCCTGGTCCGGGTCGGCGGGTTCGAGGCCGTCTGCGCCCGGCTGGCAACGATTGACAACGGCCAGTACCTCAGGACGCCCGGGGTCTGGGGCTGGGCCGGGCTGGTATCGTACTCGATGATTGTCAGCTTCGGGGTCTGGGGAATGCCCCAGCTCGTCACCCGCTTCTACTCCATCAAGACGTCGACGGTGCTGAAGCTCGGCACCGTGCTGGCGACCGTCACCGGCGCGATGGCCCTGCTGCCCTACCTGAACGGCGCCATCGCCCGGGTGGTCCGGCCCGAGCTGGCCGACCAGGCCCGGCAGCTCGGCGCGACGGCGTTCGACAAGGCGATACCCCTGCTGGTCCAGGAAGTGATGCCGCCCTGGGCGTCGGCGGTCTTCCTCGCCGCGGTGGTGGCGGCCGGGATGTCGAGCTTTGCCGCGGTGCTGATCGTGGTGGTGAGCGCGCTGGTCAAGGACCTGGCCCGCGACTCGTTCAACCTGAGGCTGACCGACCGGCAGCAGGTCGTCTGGTCGCGGCTGGCGTCGGTGCTGGTGGGGCTGGTGGCGCTGGGCGTGGCGATGCGGCCGCCGGCGATGATCCTCGTCATCACCGGCTTCGCGTGGGCGGTCATCGCCTCGACCACGCTCTGGCCCTATGTCCTCGGCCTCTACTGGCGCCGGGCCACCCGGCTCGGCACCTTCATCTCGATGCTCGGCGGCTGCCTTGTCGCGCTGGCCTGGGAGGCGCTCGGCCGGCCGCTGGGCCTGCACGGTTTCATTCCCGGCCTGGCCGCCGGGCTGGTGCTCTACCTCGGGGCGAGCCTGCTCTCGCCCGCGCCCGACGAGGCGCTGGTGACGGCCGCGTTCGGGAAAGACGGGAAACAGCTCCGCCGCTGAAGTGGAGGAGAGAAAGGGTGAGAAACGGGATGGGACGGACGGGAAGGTGAGAAGCGAAAGGGAAGGCGGGCCGAAGAGGCGTGACGCTTCGTCGCTTCCGTTTTCCCCCTTTGTCCCTTTCGGTCGCGCCCCTTCCTGTCCTTGCCCTTTGTTTCCCGTGTCCCTTCCGGTCCCTGGCCCCGGCCGGCCGTTCTTGACACTCCGGAGGGGCAGTCATATAATCTGCCGACGTTCGGAAGCGCTTAAAGGAGGACGCATGCGCAAACAGCATTCTGCTTTTGCCGCTGCCCTGGTTGCCGTGGCCCTGCTCGTAATCGCCGCCCCGTCTTTCGCCGAGTCGAACCTGAAGCCGTGCCTGTGCCAGGCGATGATCCGGCCGATTGACGGCGTGGCCCGCACGACCTTCGTCGCGACGGTCCGCTACTACGACGCGGACGGCGACGCGCCGGGGGAAATCGCGGTCTTCGTTGACGACAACGCCTACCCGATGCAGCTCGTCAAGGGACGGGCCCACGACGGCATCTACCGGGCGCGCTTCACCCTGGCGCCCGGCGAGCACGAGTACTACTTCTTCGCGCAGGACGCCCGCGGGATGAGCGAGCGGTTCCCGCGCTACGGCGCCAAGCACGGCCCGTACGTCGGCGCCCGCACGACCTACAACCGCCAGGCCATTCTCACCGAGGGCGGCGTCTGGTACGACTACGGCACCGAGAAGAGCATCTACACCTTCACCGTCCACTACCGGGACCGCGACATCTGCCGCGCCCCGAAAGGCGTGACCGTCTTCGTGGACGGCATCGCGCACGAAATGGCGCTCCACAAGGGCACGCCCAACAACGGGCTCTACCTCTACCAGGCGATGCTCCCGCCCGGGCCGCACGCCTACTACTTCGTGGCCCGGGACGGCGACGGCGACTGCGTCACCTTCCCCAAGCACGGCTTCCTGCGCGGGCCCGAGGTGACCGAGACGATGAACACCGCGCCCCGGCTGCTGGACGAGGACATCGAGCCGCCGACCGGCGGGCACAGCACCCGGTACACCTACTCCGTCACCTACCGCGACGAGGACGGCGACAAGCCGGCGGT
>JAFGQF010000193.1 GCA_016935775.1 Caldifarciminota bacterium | reverse complement strand
TTCCGGCCCGAGGTCGAGTACGCCCGGGGCGAAACGCTGGCCATCAGCGTTCGCCGGCTCACCGAAAACTACGAAACCCGCGGCCGCTACGCCGGGTTCCTGGACATCCCCAGCGCCCGGCTGAGTTTTGCCGCGGCCCCGGACACCGACTCGCTGGTGACCCTGGACCTGCGCGCGCTTGTCCAGTTCTGGACCGCCAACCCGGACTCCAATCTCGGTCTCTACATCATCGCCGAGCCCGAATACGCGCGGATGTTCCGCTTCCGCATCCCGACGTCGGGTGCCGGCGCGCCCCGGCTCGAAGTGTTCTACAACCTGCCGCCCGAGGACCGGTTCTGGTGACCCGGTCAATCGGGCTGCTGCTCGCGCTGGCCTCCGCGCTCGTCGGCCAGTCGTTCTTCAATCCCCGCGCCCTGGGCGAAGTCTCGCCCGTGGCCGACGCCCGCGCTCTCGGTCTCGGCGGCAATCCCGCACTGTCGTGGCTCAACCCCGGCTACCCGGTCGAGCTCGACCGCACTACCCTTGGCCTCACCGCGCTCGGCGCCGGCGCGCTCGGCCGGTCGGCGGCCGGCGACCGGTTCATCGGCAACGCGCGGCCGGCCGGCTTCAACTCCGCGGTCCCGCTGCCGCTCGGCCTGCGGCTCCGGCTCGGGGTGGACGAAAGCTTCAACCAGGACTTCGACACCTGGGCCGACTCGGTGCCGGGCCAGAACTGGCGCTACCACGTCACCGGGCGCGGCGGCGTCTACGCGCTGCGCACCGGGCTCGCCTGGTCGTTTGCCGGGACGGGTTGCGCCGGCATCGAGTACCGCCGGCTTATCGGCGCGAGCCGCGAGAACTGGCGTTTCCAGGTCCCGGGCGGCTACGTCTCCACCGATACGGTCGAGGTGGACTTCGCGGCCGACGCGGTCCGGGCCGGGCTCGCGTTCCGGGCCGGCCGGTTCAACCTCGGCGCGGCCTTCGACCCCGGCTATCGGCTCACCGCCCGCAGCCTCAAGAAAGTCCACGGCGTGGTCGGGGAATCATTGCGAACCCGCACGCTCGTCCTGCCCTGGTCGGCCGAGCTCGGGGCCGGGTTCGAGGTGTCCGACCGGCTCGGCCTCCTCGCCGGCGCCGAGTACCGGCCCTGGTCCGGCATCGAGTTCACCGACTCTTTTCCCTCGCCCGACTGGGGCACGCGCGACGCCTGGCGATTCTCGCTCGGCGCGGAGTTCGACATCACCCCGTCGCACCCGCTCCGGGTCGGCGGCTCCTGGACCGACTGGTACTTCGGCACCGCCGGCGCGGAACCGGTATCGGCGCTCGGCCTGCACCTCGGCACCAGCGTGCCGATCACCGGCTTCGGCTCGATCGACGTCGGGACCGAGCTTGCCCGCCGCACCGCTGGCGGTCTCACCGAGTACACCGGCAAGCTGATGCTCACCCTCGCCTACCAGGAAGCCTGGCTGCGCCGCACCCGGCGCTGGGGCTACTAGCCCCGCGGTTGACGACCGCGCTCGCCCGGCTAACCTCTCACCAGGACCGATTCTGCCGATGCTGCTCTTGATCGCCTCACTGCTCGCGGCCGCTCAGCCGGCCGAGACCCCGCGTGAGATCCAGCGGGCGCTCGAAACTCGCGCTTTGGCCCTCGATACTTCCGCCTGGCTGGCGCGCGCCGCCCTGCCCGCGCCCCGCGCCCTGCACTGCGCGGTCGCGGCCGGCCCGGACAAGCTTCTCATCATCGGCGGCCGCACCGGCTCGACCGGCCCGATGACAACCGACTGCCTCGGCTACTCGGCAAGCGAGGACCGCTGGACCGGGCTTGAACCGATGGAAAGTGAACGCGGCCTTGCCGCGGCGGCGTTCGCCGACGGCAGGGCCTGGGTGACCGGCGGCTGCCGCCGGTTCGGGACCGGGCTCGCGGAAGTCGAAATCTTCGACCCGGTCGCCAACTTCTGGTCTGCCGGCCCGGCCCTGCCCGAGAGCCTCCACGACCACGCCGCCGTCGCCTGGCGCGACAGCCTGGTCTGCGTCATCGGCGGCGGCAACTGGGCGCCGGGCTCGCCGCCGGTAAACCGGGTACGCTGGCTCGACCCGGCCGCCAGCTACTGGTTTTCGGCCACGCCCCTGCCGGTCGCGCTGGGCGCGGCCGCGGCCGCGGTCCTGGGTGACACGATCATCGTCGCGGCCGGCTGGACCGACTCCGGGCCGACCAACCGGGCCTGGCGCGGGGTGATTGACCCGCTTGCGCCCGAACAGATTTCCTGGTCGGAGATCGACAGCATTCCGGGCGCGGGTCGGTGCCGGGCCTCGGCGGTCGCGCTCAACGGCCGGTTCCACCTTGCCGGCGGCCTGCTCGGAGATGGTCGCTGCGTTGCGGAGACTTACTCGTGGGACCCGGCGCTGGAAACCTGGCTGCGCGAGACGGACCTGTCCACGCCCCGTGCCGACGCCGGCGCGCTGGTCGCTCTCGGCGACTGGCTCCACCTCTGCGGCGGCTACACCGGGACACAGCCCTACACCGACACCCACCGGCGGCGCTACGCCGGCCGCTACGCCAACGACTGCGGTGTCGAGGTCGTGACGACGCCGCGCGGCCGGCTCTTCCCCGGCGTGCCGGTTTCGGTCCGGGCCCGGGTCCGCAACCACGGCGACCTGCCGGCCACGCTGGTGGTCACCGCGCTGGTCGTCGACACTCTCACCGGCAACCGACTGCTCGCCCGCGACACCAGCCTCGCGCTCGAGCCCGGCGAGCGGGTGCTGTTCGACTTCGGGCAGCTCGAGCCGCCGGCCGGTGCGGTCATTGCCACCCGGGTCGGCACCTGGACCCCGGGTGACGAAAACCGCGCCAACGACACCGCCTCCGCGCTCTGTCGCACCACCGGGTTCTCGGACCCGGACGGCTTCGGCTATCGCTGGGAGTCAACGCTCGAACCGGACACGGTCGGCTTCGCCTGGTTCGACCCGGGCGGCGGCGAAACCCTCGGCCCCTGGCTGCCCGACCCGGACAACGGCCTGGTCCAGCGCCGGCTGCCGTTTCTTTTCCCGTGGTACGACAACTCGCTCGACCGGTTGTGGGTCGGCACCAACGGCTACATCACGACATCCGAGGTGGCGGTCGGGGGCAACCTTGGCCTGCCCTGGCCGGACATCGAGCATCTCATCGCCCCGTTCTGGGACGACCTGGACCTGCGAACCGGCGGCGCCGTGCTTGAAACTGTTCGCGCCGACACCATCGCCTGGACCTGGCTTGGAGTGCCGCGCCACGGCGAGCCCGACCGGGCCGTCACCTTTCAAGCCCTGCTCATTGCCAACGGCCGGCTGAGATTCAACTACCTGGACATGGACGCGGACCGGGCGAGTTCGACTGTCGGCATCCAGGGCGGCGACGGCTCCTGGTACCGGTATCTCGAGTTCGCCCTCGACGGCCTGCCGCCCGAACGGGTGCCGCGCGACTCGGTATCGGTGCTCTTTCACCGGCCCGTGACCGGCGTCGTCGAACAGCATCAGCCGGCGCCGGTCCAACCCGACCAGCTCGCCTGCCCGACCGTCTGGCGCGCGGGTCCGCTGCCGCTCGCGCTCGCCGCGCCGGCGCGGGTAGAAGTCTGGTCCGCCACCGGTCGCCGCGTGCGCGTGCTCGACCTTGAGCCCGGCCGGGCGACCTGGGACCTGCGTGACGAAACCGGCCGCCCTGTCCCGTCCGGCGCCTACTTCCTGCGCCTCGACGCTCCCGGGATTCCCCCGGCCCGGCGCGTCGCTATAATCAGGTAGTGCTGACCTCGATCGCCTTGCTGGCCACGCTGGTCACCGCCGGCCCGGTCCAACTCATCGAGATAACGGTCCCGGGCCGCGCGGCCCTGCGCGCGGTCAGCCGCGAACTGGCGGTTAAGAACGTCGGCCCGGGCTGGGCCCGCGTGCTGGCCGACGCCGACGAACGCGCCTGGCTCTCAGGCCGGGGCCACGCGCCGCGCGTCATCATCGCCGACTACGCCGCCCACCTCGACTCGGTATTCCAGGACTATCATACCTACGACGAAGTCTGCGCCGCGCTCGCCGCCCTGGCCGCGGCCCGGCCCGACATCTGCCGACTTGACACCGTCGGCTTCTCGGTCCAGGGCCGCGCCATCCCGGCCCTGCTCGTCACCGACAACCCTTTGACCAGCGAGCCCGAACCCGGGCTCCGCGTCACCGGCGCGCACCACGGCGACGAGAAAGTCTCCACCGAGATCTGCCTCGCCTTCGCGCAATTCCTCATCGCAAGCTACGACACCAGCGCCGCGGTCCGCTCGCTGGTAAACAACCGGGAACTCTGGCTCCTGCCCATCGTCAACCCGGACGGCCACGTCGCCGGCCGGCGCTCAAACGCAAACTCGGTGGACGTCAACCGCGACTATGGCTACGAGTGGTTTGCCGAAGGCAACAGCCCGCGCCCCTATTCCCAGCCCGAGTCGCGGGCCATCTGGCAGCACTCGCTCGAGAACAGCATCGCCTTCGGCTACGACTTCCACTCGGCGGCGTCCTACGTCAACTACCTCTGGGACAACGACTCCTGCAATCCGCCCGACTCGTTCCTCATCCGGACCGCGGCCCGGCAGTATGCCGACTCGACCTACGGGTCCAACACCACGCAACTCGCGCCCATCGAGGGCTGGTCCTGGTATGACATCTACGGTTCCTGCCAGGACGCCTGCTTCGGGCTGTCCGGCATCCTTGACTACACCATCGAGACCCGGCAGCCTTCGGAGCGGGCCCGGGTGGATTCCATCTGCCTCGCGAACCGGCGCGCGCTGCTCGGCATCGCCGGGCTCGCCGGCACCGGCGCGCGCGGCACGGTCACCGACTCGGTCACCGGCGAACCGCTCCGCGCCCGGATAGCCGTCACCAACCCCGACCGCTGGCACGTCTATGCCGACCCGGCGCTCGGCGACTATCACAAGCCGCTCTCACCCGGCACCTACGACCTCACCGCCTCGGCGCCCGGCTACGTGCCCAGGACACTGCGCGTCACCGTCCCGCAGTCCGACTCGGTGGTTGCCGACTTCGCGCTTGCCGCCGACACCGGCACGGTCCGCAGTTGCGAGGAGCTCGCCTGGCTGGTCCACGGCGACGTCAACTTCGTCATCCCCACCTGGTCGAGCCTGCTGCTCGGACCGCCCGACGGCCGGTTCCACTCGCTCGGCCGGCGCGGCATCGCCTGCCTGGCCACCGGTCCCGAAGCCTGCCCCGACCTTCTCGGCGCGGACATCTTCGTCCACGACGGCGACACCGTCCCGGACGGCTACTGGGTCGCGGCGTCCCAGGACTGGAACGGCCCCTGGACCTCGCTCGGCCACGCCGAGGGCACCGCCGGTTTCGACCTCGGCGCGGCCGGGCTCGACTCCTGTCGCTACATCCGGGTCGCCTCGGACAGCACCGGGTCGAGCGCCGACCCGCGCGCCGGCGTTGACGTGGATGCGGTCACCTGGCGCGTGCCCGGGGCCGGCATCGCCGGCCCGGAGGCCGCGCCTTCCCGCGAGCGGCTCTGGCCCAACCCGGTCGGCGGCGCGTTCGAGTTCCGCGGCGCGCCCGGCACCGTGCTGCGGCTGTTTGACATGTCCGGCCGCCTCGTGCAAGCTATTCAGGTTCGCAACGGGGCCGCCAGCGTCGACACCCGGCAGCTCGGGCTTGCGCCCGGCATCTACCTGGTGCAGGCCGGACTGCCCGGCCGAGAAACGCGCCACAAGCTGGTGGTCTGCCGTTCCTTCGACTGAGAAAGACAAGCAAGACCGACAGGAGGAAAACCGTGAAGCACGTCCTGACAACGCTCTGCCTGATGGGCCTGGTCGTGGGCTGCGGCGGGACCGAGCCCGAACAGCCGACCGAACAGCCGCCCGCCACCGAAACCGAGGCCCCGGCAGTTGCCCCGGCCGAGCCGACCGAGCAAGAGGGAGGCGCCTTGACCGACACGCTAACGTCCGACAACCTGCCCGAGAACCTCTACTTCAACATCACGGTCAAGGACCACGGCACGATGAAGGTGAAGTTCCACACGGGCATCGCGCCCAAGAACGTCACCAACGTCGCCAACCTCGGCATCAAGGGATTCTACGACGGCCTGACCTTCCACCGCATCGTCCCGGGCTTCGTGGTCCAGGGCGGCGACCCCAAGGGCGACGGCACCGGCGGCCCGGGCTACACCGTCGAGGCCGAAATCAACGCCAAGCACCTCAAGGGCTCGATTGCGATGGCCCGCACGGGTGACCAGGTCAACCCCGAGCGCCGCTCCTCGGGCTCGCAGTTCTACCTCTGCCTCCAGCCCCTGCCCCAGCTCGACGGCGGCTACACCGTCATCGGCGACATGGTCGAGGGTCAGGACGTGCTCGAGCAGCTCGGCCAGGTCCAGACCGGCCCGATGGACAAGCCGGTCGAGCCGGTCATTATGGAGAAGGTCTGGGTAACGACCGAGTGAGAAAAACCGGGACGCTACCCCATTTCGCACGCCGGGATGGCCGTCGGGTGACCTGTCGCTGAGAGACAGGTTGCTCGCCCGCGCTTCCGCGGGCCGGAAATGGGGAAGTGTCCCTGTTTTTGTCTGCGGCCCGGGCTCTGCCCGGGCCGCCTGCTTTCCGCTCCGTCGAGTGCTATCGCCTTCAGGCTCCTCCGGCCCGGTTCATCCTTCCGCCTTCATCCTTCAGCCTTGCCGCAGCATCCTCCTGATGCTGCGCCTGAACGGCGGCCGCACTACTCCCCGGTCGGTCACGAACCCGGTCACCAGCCGTGCCGGCGTCACGTCAAACGCGGGATTGAACACCCTGGCGCGCGCCGGCGCCACCCGCCGGCCCTGCACCAGCCGGACCTCGTCCGGGTCGCGCTGCTCGATGACGATGTCCGTTCCGCACGCGCAAGCCGGGTCAAAGGTCGAGGCCGGCGCGCAGCAGTAGAACGGCTTGTGCCAGTGCCGGGCCAGCACCGCCAGCCCGAGGGTCCCGACCTTGTTGGCGAAGTCGCCGTTCCGGCACACGCGGTCCGCGCCGACCAGCACCACGTCAACCCCGGGCATCACGCTCGCCGCCGCGCTGTCGGCAATCAGCGTAGCGTCCACCCCGGCCCGCAGCAGCTCGGGTATCGTCAGCCGGGCGCCCTGCAAGAGCGGCCTGGTCTCGCAGGCGAACACCCGCACGTCCCGTCCCTCGGCCCGCGCCTCCAGCACCGCGCCCAGCGCCGTCCCCAGCCCGGGCGCGGCCAGCGCCCCGGTGTTGCAGATGGTCAGCACGGTCGCGCCGCTCCCGAGCAGCCCCGCGCCGTGCCGGCTCACCGCCAGCGACCGTTCGGTCTCCTCGCGCTCAATTGCCCGCGCGGCCCGCTCGACCCCCAGGCGCAGCGCGTGGGCTGCGATCTTGTCCTCAGGTCCGCTGCCCCTCTTGCCCCGTTTACGGTCCTCGTTCCTCCATCCTCCATCCTCAGTCTTCGCCTGCGCCTCCGCCATCACCCGTTCCACCGCCCACGCCAGGTTGACCGCGGTCGGCCGCGCGTCCCGGAGCAACTCCGCCGCGCGCTTGAGGCCCGAGCGCAGATGGTTGTCCGGCAATCGCCGCGCCTCCACCGCCAGACCGTACGCGGCCGCGACCCCGATGCTCGGCGCGCCCCGCACCGCCAGGGTCCGGATTGCCCGCGCCACCGCGGCCGCGCTCGAGAGTCGCACTCGCTCAACCCGTGCCGGCAGCCGCCGCTGGTCGATTATCAGGAAGCCGGAACGGGAATAGCGCATCGGCCGGAACACGAACCCGGGCAACCGCGCCGCCGTCATCGCCCGGTCAGCGGGCCAGCACGAGCCGGGCAGGTCGAGTCGCGCCCGCCCGCGCCAGGTAGACGCCGGCCGGCAGCTCGCGGCCCTGCCCGTCACGGCCGTCCCACTCAGCCCCCCCGCCGGCAACGGCAAGCCGGCGCACCACCCGGCCCGCAGCGTCAACTATCTCCAGCGACCGCGCGCCCGACACGCCGGTTACCCGGCAGACGCGTGAGAACGGGCTCGGCCCGGCCTCGAGCCGCGCCGGTTCCGCGCCCGGCCGCTCCGCGACTCCGGTCTGCGGCAGCGTCGCGGCACAGATGTCCCAGTTCCCGTC
>JAFGQF010000192.1 GCA_016935775.1 Caldifarciminota bacterium | reverse complement strand
GCGCGGCCGCGTCGGCGACCAGTACCAGCCGGTCGTAGCTGCGCACCCGTTGCTCGACTTCACGGGTCAACACCTCGCCCCAGCGCCGCCACGGCCAAACCCAGGCCCGCACGCCCTTGTCCTGCAGGTCCGCGGCCAGCCGTGCGCAGAGCTCGGCATCTTCCTCGGCCCCGGCCACCAGGCAAGTGAGCAGGCTGACGTTGCGCGCCTGCCAGAGCTTGACGTGGACCAGCACCGTGTCGGGCACGCCGCAGCCGCGCAGGAAACCCTCCGGTATCCGGCACCCGGAACGGAACAGCGTGTCCACCCCGAGCACGCTTGGCCCGTCGTGTAGCGCCTGGTCGAGCCCGGTCGCCTGGGACAGGTCAAGGTTGCCGAGCAGGGTGCGACAGAACCGGGCACCGGTGAAATCCGCGCCGGTCACGTCAGCTTCGCTCACGTCGGCCAGGGTCAGGTCCGAATCGTTGAACCGGACGTCGGCCAGGTCGGCCATCCGCAGCTCGGTGCCGACCAGGTTCGCCCCGCAGGCCCGGCTGCCGGCCATCGTCGCGCCGCTCAGGTCCGCACCCGACAGGTCGGCCTCGTCGAGGTTGGCCCGGCCGAGCTGGGCCCCGCCCAAGTCCGCGCCCGACAGGTCGGCCCGGTACAGGTAGGCACCGTACAGGTCCATTCCGAGGGGATAGTGCTCGCGGCGCCAGGCGTTGACTGCCTCGACGCCCTTGTGGATGAGCTCGACGTGTTCGGCATCGGCCATCGGGCAATGGTATTCTGCCCCGCACCCTTGTCAAGAAGCAAACCCGGCAACGGACAGCGGCTAGCGCAGTTGCTCGAGCGCCCGGTGGGCGCGGGCGTGGCCCGGGTCGAACTTGAGAACCAGGCGCCAGCGCTCGCGGGCCGACCGCCGGTCGCCCTCCTGGTATTCGACCAGCCCCAGGTGGAAGAGCGCGGTCGCGAACCCGGGGTCGATTGCCAGCGCCCGCTCGTAGCAACGGCGGGCGGCCTGACGGTCGCCGGCGCTCAGGGCGATGTTGCCGAGGTTGTTCCACGCCTGGACCGCGTAGGGGTCGAGTTCGACGGCACGCAGGTAGCGGGCCCGGGCCGAATCGAGCTGCCCGGTCGCGGCCAGGACGTTGCCAAGCGCGCCGTGCGCCTCGGCTCTCTGTGGGGAGCGCCGCACCGCGGCCTGCGCGGCGGCGCGGGCGCGTTCCACCAGCCCGGCCGATTGCAGCACCGAGGATTCGAGGGTGAGGACGTTGACCGCCGAATCCCGGGCCAGCGCCCGCTGTAATTCGACCAGCGCCTCCCGGTCGCGGCCGGTCTCGTGCAGCCCGGTGGCGACCGCAAGGTGATTCTGGGCCGGGTCCGGGGCCCGGCCCGCGCCGAACAGGTCCAGGTTGAATAGCAGGAAGGCGGCCGCGGCAAGCCCGATGGCGGTCCAGCGCTCCCGGCCCGGCGCGCGAACAAGGCCGACCGCGCCGGCGCACCCCAGCAGCAGGAAAAGCGGCACCATCGGCATCCGGAACCGGGCATTGACGAAGAACAGCACGAAGGACAACCCGTACGAAACGAGAAACAGGTAGGCCGGCGCCAGCCGGCCGCGCCGGCGGCGCAGCAGCCACGCGCCCGCAACCGCCAGCGGCAGGACCAGCCCGAACGGGAACTTCAGGAACCCGGTGCGAAACAGCAGGACCCCGAGCCAGGTCCGGCGGGCGAAGAAGTAGATGTCCCGGTTGTTGCCCGGCTCGACACCGGCCAGCAGCAGCCACGTCTTGCGCGCCAGCAGTCCCGCGGCCCGGCCCGGGTCGCGGACGACGAACTCAAGTCCCCGGCCCAGCCAGTAGCGGTCGATTTCCGCGCCCTTGAGCGGCCGGCCCGCGGCCTGCTCGGCCAGGCGGCGGACGTCGTTGTACCCGGTCCACCAGCCGGCCCGGGTACCGGGCAGGACCGCGGTCACGCCGTCCGCATCCGGGTTGTTGCCGATGTAGAAGTTGGTGCCCGCCTGCCAGGCTATCGGCACGAGAGTCCGGCTGACCGCCCAGTTGCGCACGGTCACCGGCAGGATGCAGACCGCGACACCGGTCGCGAGCAGGCCGGCACGCTTCCACGCGCCGCGCCGGTAGCGCCAACCCAGCCAGCCGAGCAGGACCGCGACGGCGGCCAGGACGTTCGGCCGGGCGATTGCCGCCGCGCCCAGGGCCAGGCCGGGCAACCACCAGTGCCGGTCGGTGTCCAGCGACCGGTAGAACAGCAACAGGCCGAGCAGGACCAGCGCCACCAGCAGCACGGGAATCAGCAACTCGGCGTCGAACCAGATTGCCAGCGGGTAGGCCGCCAGCGCCAGGCCCGAGGCCCGGGCCACGCCCTCCCGCGACCCGCCCTTGTCGGCCAGCACCCGCCGGCCGAGCAGGTAAAGCAGCGCGCAGGACAGGCTGCCGAGGACCGCCTGCGCCAGCCGGGCCGCGAACAGGTCAGGACCGAATACCCGGTAGACAAGCCCAAGAAAGTGCGGGTAGAGCGGCGCGCGGAAGAACGCGTCGTTGATGAACTGCCGGCCGGCCACAATCGCCAGCGCCCAGCGGTGATGGTAGAGTGCGTCCATCTGGGGCGCGAAGAAGAGCGGGTCGGCGGTCCGGGCCTGGACCAGGTACAGCACCCGCAGCAGGAACGCGGCCAGGAAGATACCGACAAGCCACGGCCCAACCCGGGCCGGTGCTGTCTTCGCCTGCCGTCGCATCGCAGCAGTATTGTCGAATCTGCCCGGGAATCAAGCCCTTGAACCGCCGGGGCCGGGTCATATACTGACCTGATGGATGTCGCGTCCCGGCTGGAACGCGTGAGGCAGCGGATCGCCGCGGCCTGTGACCGGGCCGGCCGCGACCCGCGCGCCGTGACCCTGGTCGCGGTCACCAAGACCCACCCGGCCGAGGTCGTCGAGCAGGCGCTGCGCGCCGGAATCACCGACGTCGGCGAGAATCGAATCCAGGAAGCCGCCGCCAAGAAACCGCAGGTGTCCCTCCCCTGCCGCTGGCACCTCGTCGGCCACCTCCAGACCAACAAGGCCGGCCGGGCGTTGGAAATGTTCGACACCATCCAGAGCCTGGACTCCGGCCGGCTGGCCGACGCGCTTCAACGGCGCTGCGCCGAGCTCAACAAGACGATCGATGTCCTGCTCGAGGTGAACACCTCGGGCGAGGCCAGCAAGTTCGGCGTCGAGCCCGGGGCCGCGGCCGGGCTGTGTGCCCGGGTGCTCGAGCTGGACCGGCTGCGCCTCACCGGCCTGATGACCATCGGCCCGGGCTGGGCGATTGACGACCCGGAGGCGTCGCGGCCCAGCTTCCGCCGGCTGCGGCAACTGGCCGCGGAACTGCGCGCGCGCTTCGGCATCCCCCTGCCCCGGCTTTCGATGGGCATGACCTCGGACTTCGAGGTCGGCATCGAGGAGGGCGCGACCGACATCCGGGTCGGCACCGCCCTGTTCGGCGCCCGGTCCTGATGTCGCCCGAGCATTTCGCCCGGCTGGTCGAGGAAGCGGTCGCGCAGGTGCCCGGCTTCTTCCGCGAGCGGCTGGACAACATCCAGGTCGAGGCCCGCGCCATCGCGCCGCCCGAACTGTCGCGCGGGCTGAGCGCGCGGCCGATGAACCTGCTCGGTACATACCAGGGAATCCCGTACAAGAGCCGGGGCCCGTGGTACGGCAACGTGATGCCCGACCGGATACTGCTGTTCCAGCGGCCGATCGAGGCGCGTTGCCGCACCGAGGACGAAATCCGGGCCCTGGTCCGCGAGGTCGTCATCCACGAACTCGGTCACTACTTCGGGCTGTCCGACGAGGAACTGCACCGGCTCGCCGCCGAGCACCCCGAAAAGCCGGAGGGGCGGCCACGCCGCCCCTCCGTACCAGACTGAAAACCGCCGGCTAGCGCTCGAGCACGAGCTTGCGGGTGGCGGTCCCGCTCGCCGCCTCGAGCCGCACCAGGTAAATGCCGGCCGGCAGCGACCGCGCGTCGAGCGTGGTCGAGCCGGTCAGCCCCTGCTGTGAGCCGTACAGGTGCCGCACGCAGCGGCCGGTCGCGTCGTAGAGCTCGACCCTCACCGACTGGCGGCTCGGAACCTGCCAGCGGATAGTGACGAAGTCGGCCACCGGGTTCGGGTAGCCGGACACCGCCAGCGTCGGCTCGCGGACCGAGACCCCGCCTTCACTGATGCCAACCCCGCCCTGGCACGAGGCCGAAGTGAAGTACTCGCCCATCGTCCAGGGTATCCAGCTGCCCGGCTGTCCCTGGAAACTCTGGCCATCCGGCTCGCCGTCGCCGCAGCTCGAGGGATGGCCGGTCGAACTAACCGGCGCAACCGCGAGGTAGAACGTGCCCGACTCAACAATCAGCGTCGAGTCGAAGTCGCAGTAGGTTATCGGGCCCGGGGTGCCGGGTGAGGCCTCGATCTCGTCGGACTCGTAGAGCAACGTGCTGCCGTCGTCGCCGAAGACCTTGAACCGGAAGCTGGAGTCGGGCCACGGGTACTGCGGATGGGCGTAGAACTGGTGTCGTGCGCGCGAGATGCCAACCGGGTACTGCAATGCGAAATCGGCCGGGTCGAACTGGGTAGCCCGCATCGGCCCGCCCCAGGTCAGCCAGTTCAGGCCGTCGAAGTCCGCGTACTCGATCCACTGGGCCACGCTCAGGTCGTAGGTGATCGGGTCGTCGGCCGGCCACTGCTCGCCCGCCGCCTCGGGCCACACCTTGATGGCGTAGTTGCCCGAAGTCTGGGGAATCCGCCACGCCGGCGAGAAGTTGATCTGGACACGCTGGCCCGACGGGAGGTCGGCCGAGGTGTTCATCGTGTCCTCGTAGACGTAGCTCTGTGGGCCGGTGACCTGCAGCCGGACCGGGGTGCCCGCCGGGATGGTGGCCGTGCCGAGATTCTTGACGAACGTCCGGACGTAGAGGTTGATGTCCGGGGTCGTGTCGAGCGGCATGTTCGAGGCAAAGTACTGGGCGGCGGCGTTGGTCGTCTGCCACTCCCAGTCGCAGACCGCGCGGATCAGCCACTCGCCGCGCCGGGCGTCCTCGGCGAAGCCGTCGGTCTCGGAATAGGTCCACATCCGGTGCGACGGCGCGTTGTTGAACGCGTCGATCGACAGCCCGGGGCACATCGGGTTCGAGTCTACTTGAACGTAGAAGATGTAGTAGTTGCTGCCGATGATCGGCTCGTCGACCGGGATGAAGTTCCACTCACCGCGAACGATTGTCACGGTGTCCGACGCCCAGATTTCGGTGCCGGGTGTGCCGCCCGGGCCGTCGTCGGCGAACACCTTGAACATCGCGTTGGTGCCGCCGGGCTGGGGCCAGCCGGAGTAGAAATGCACCAGCGCGCCGGTCAGCGTGACGTTGTCGCTCGGGCTGATGAACTTCACGCCCCAGCCGTTGCCGCCCTGGTTCCAGGCCCAGGCGCTGCCGGGCATGCCGTCATCGTACTTAAACGTGTCCACCGCCGGCATGAACGCCTGCGGCGTATCAGGGAAGATACCGGGCTCTGGGTTCGGTATCTGGTAGCTGTGCTGGGGGTTGTGCCCGACCCACTGCTCGGACCCGGCCAGCGCCAGGCCGAACGCGAGCACTGCCAGCAACACGACGTTTCTGCGCATCGTCGTTCCTCCTTTTTCGGCTTTCGACCGATTAGCGGACTCTTGACTCAAAGCGACCGGCAGACGGGAGTATGATAGCCCCGCGTGACCCGCGGTCAAGCGTCATTCCTCTTGCCGCCGGACGGATACCGGCACGGTCCAGGACGAGTTCCATCCCCGCTCGAAGAAGCCGGCCAGCCGCCGCACGGTCTCCTCGTCGTTCACCCGAACCCCGACGTTGCGGCATTCAACGAGCTGGCGCTGGCTCAAAGTCGCGGTACCGACCAGCGCCTCCCGGCCGTCGGCGATAACCAGCTTGCCATGCGCGGTTCCCGCATCCGGGTTGGGACCGGCCCGGCGGATATCGGCCACCCTGACCTCGATGCCATCAAGGCTGTCGAACCCGAGGAACAGGCCCGGCTCGTGGTCGCAGGCCCAGCGGTCCACCAGCAGTCTCACTCGGGCTCCCCGGCCCGCCGCCTGTCTGAGCAGTGAGTCAACGGCCAGGAAGCGGTCGTCCGGACCGAAGTCGACCCGGGTGCTGAGGCTGTTGACCTCGATGTCGAGGCTGCGCCGGGCCGAGTTGGCCAGCTCGCACAGCGCGGCCAGCAAATCCGGCCGGCCAAACCGAAGCCGGGCCGGCGCGACCTCGACCAGGCCGCACCCCGGCTCCCGGGCCGGACCCGGCGAGACGGCCGCCGTGTCGCCTCCCGCCGCGCGCCAATCCGTCTCGAACACCCGGGCCAAATCGCCGGCCAGCATCGCGTCCCGCACCTCAAGGCTCAGTTCACGGTTGTCGGCCATCGCGCCGTAACTCCAGTTGTGCGACCCGACAAACGCGACCCGGCCGTCCACGACGAGGTACTTGGCGTGCATCATGCAGTCGGAGTAGTCGCTGAACGGCCGCAGGTCGCAGGCGCGCGCCTCGACCCCGGGCAGTTCTTCGAGCATCGCCGGCATCCGCGTGTGGGTCTTGCCCGGGTTTACCTCCAGGACGGTCGAATCGAGCAGCACGCGGACGCGCACTCCCCGCGAGGCCGCCGCTGCGATGGCATCGTAGAGCCGGTAAAGCAACGCGCCCCGGCTGGTCGGCGGGTAGTAGAGCATGTACATCTGGGCGATGTCGACGGTGGACTCCGCCTCCGCGAAGAGCGCGGGCAGTACCTCGATCGCCTCCGGGATGTCGGGCGAGTCCAGGTCGGACCCGGGCGGCCCGGTCTCCACCACTCGCACCGCCGGGTCGGCCAGCATCAGCGCGACCAGCAACCAGCTCACGCGCCATCCTAGCCGGTCGCCACCGCCGGTCAAGCCCCGCTTGACTTCGGCGCCGGTTTGTCTATCCCTGTTAGCGATGTCGCTGCTGCTCACCCTGCTCGCGGCCAAGGGTCTGGGTGCGCTGGTGGGTTCCCTGCTGCTTATCACCCAGCCGGTCCCGGGCCTCGCGGAACCCCGGCTCGCCGTGGTCGCCGGCTCGCTCCACGTGCAAACCGAGCTGCGCCACGGTTTCAATCGTCACCTCGACGGGCTGCTCGGTTCGGGCACGACCGTGGCGGTTGGCTACTCGGCGACGCTGCTCGCCCGCCGGCCCGACGGCACTGTCGAGGCGATGCGCGAGCACGCCTTCTTCCACAGCGCCCGGTACGAGCCGGCGGCCGACAGCTTCCTGGTATTCAGGTCCGAGCTGGCCGGCCGCCCCGATTCGCTGCTGACCGTCCCGACGCTTGCGTCGGCCCGCGAGTTGCTGGTCCGGGTGAACGCGCCCGTCGGCAGCGCGGCCGGTCTGAATTCCGAGAACGAATACGCGGTGCGGCTGCGCGCCGCGCTGAACACCGTCCGGCTCGAGGCGCTCGAAGGACAGGACCTCGACCTCAACACCTTCTGGAACTACCGCTACCCACGCGGGGTAACGCCCTGGACCCGGCTGGACAAGCCGTGACGCTACGTACCCGCCTGGTGCTGACCGTGGCCGGCGTGTCGCTGCTCTCTGCCGCAGTCTTCACGGGTTCATTGCTCTATGTCACCCGCTCGGCGCTGAACGTCTGGGAAAACCGGGCCGTCGAGCGGGCGCTGGCCATCGCGGCCGCGGTACCGGACCCGGCGACCCGCGAAGAAGCCCGGCAGGGCTACGTCGCCTACCACCAGCTCAAGGCGATCACCGGCCTGATAGAGCAACGGGTCATCCTGGGCGGACTGCTCTTCGGCGCGGTCATCTTCGGGCTGTCGCTGTCCATCGCCGGGACCGTGCTGCTGCGGGCCACCCGGCCCCTCAAGGACCTTGCCGACGCGCTCGACCAGGCGGGCCGGGGTGACCTCGCGGTTCAGGTCAATGCCCGGCCCGGTTCCGAGGTCGGCACCGTCATCCGGGCCTTCAACCGGATGACCGAGCGGCTGCGCCTTGTCCAGGAACGACTGCGCCGGTCCGAACGACTGGCGGCGTGGCGCGATGTGGCGCGGATTCTCGGCCACGAGGTCCGCAACCCGCTGACGCCGATCCGGCTGTCGGTTGAGCGAATCCAGCTCAAGTCCGAAGAGCACAGCCCTGACCTTGAGCGGGTCATCGCCGATAGCACCGGCACCATCCTCGAGGAAATCGCCACCCTCGACCGGATCGTCCGGGAGTTCTCGGAGTTCGCCCGGTTGCCCGAGCCCGAGCCCCGGCCAACCGACGTCAACCGACTGCTCGGGGAGGTCGTCGGCCAGTACGGCCCAACCGCCCCGGCGGTCGAGGTTGATGCCCGGCTCGACCCCGGGCTGGGCGAACGATGGGTTGATGCCGGGCTGATGCGCCGTGCCTTCGGCAACCTGACAAAGAACGCCCTCGAGGCATTGTCCGGAAGACCGGACGGCCGCCTCGTGGTGGCGACCCGGGCGCAACCGAACGGCTGGCTGGTGAGCTTCTCGGACAACGGGGCCGGGATCCCGACCGAGGCTTGCGGGCGCGTGTTCGACCCCTACTTCACGACCAAGACCAAGGGAACCGGCCTGGGGCTGGCCGTTGTCCGAACCATCGTCGAGGCCCACGGCGGAACGGTCGGGCTCGAGACCGGGTCCGCCGGCACGACCTTCACTCTCTCCCTGCCGGAAAGGAGCACCGATGAAACATAGGATCCTCGTAGTCGACGACGAACCCAACATCCTCGCCACCCTGTCTTCCATCCTGGCCGACGAGGGCTACGATGTCCTGACCGCCGGCACCGTGTCCGAGGGCGCGCGCCGCTTCGAGGAAGCCCGGCCGTCCGTGGTTCTGCTTGACGTCATGCTGCCCGACGGCTCGGGTCTCGACCTGCTGCGTCGTTTCAAGGAATCCCGACCGGACTGCGAGGTGGTGATGGTCTCGGGGCACGCCACGGTCGAGCGGGCGGTCGAGGCCACGCGTTCCGGAGCCTATGACTTTCTCGAGAAGCCGCTTGCGCTCAAACGCGTGCTGCTGACCGTTGCCCGGGCGTTTGAACGTCGGGCCCTTGCCCGCGACCGGGCCGACCGGGAGAGCGACGAAGAGGCACGCCACCGGATGGTCGGCAACTCGGCCGCGGCCCGCGCGGTGATGGACCAGGTCGGGCAGGTGGCTCCGACCAAAGCCCGGGTGCTCATCACCGGCGAGACCGGTACCGGCAAGGAACTGGTCGCCTACTGGGTACACCGTCTGTCTTCGCGGCGCAACGGTCCCTTGGTCCGACTCAACTGCGCCGCCATCCCGCGCGAGCTGCTCGAGAGCGAGCTGTTCGGCCACGAGAAGGGTGCTTTCACCGGCGCGGTCGCCCGCAAGCAGGGCAAGTTCGAGCTGGCACAGGGCGGCAGCATTCTGCTCGACGAAATCGGCGACATGGACCCGCTGCTCCAGGCCAAGATGCTGCGGGTGCTGGAGAGCGGCGAGTTCGAGCCGGTCGGCTCGAACCGGCCGCAGACGACCGACGCCAGGGTGATCGCCGCGACCAACCGCGACCTCGCGAGCGAGATCAGGGCCGGCCGGTTCCGGGAGGACCTCTTTCACCGGCTGAACGTGTTTCATATCCACGTCCCGGCCCTGCGCGAGCGGCGCGAGGACATCCCGGTGCTCGCCCGCCACTTCCTCGAGAGATACTGCACGACGAACGGGATAGCACCTAAACAGCTCTCCGCGGCAGCTCTTGTCCACCTCGAAAGCCGGTCGTTCCCGGGCAACGCGCGCGAACTCAGGAACCTTGTCGAGCGGGCCGCGATCGTGACCCCGGAACACGAGATTCCGCCCGCGGCACTGCTCGACGCTCCGCCCGCCGCGGTCACGACCGACGTCGAGCTGGTGACGACAGCCCGACCACTGGCCCGCGCAAGGGTCGAGTTCGAGAAGGCGTTCCTCAGGGCCCAACTCGTCCGTTGCGGATGGAACATCACCCGGGCAGCGGGTGAACTCGAGGTCGAACGCAGCAATCTCTCGCGTCGGCTGAAACAGCTCGGCATCAACAAGCCGGAGCCATATGGCCGGCCCGAATGACGTCGCACGGCCGACACATCCTGTGTGCATCCGCGCACGACGTTTCGACCACCCAACCTTTCCAGCAAGGCCATTCCCTGATTCCCCTTGCAAAACCAGCAACTACGTCACTTACCAAACCCGCTATGCACCCAGTCCAGAGAACCGCGGCACGGAGAGTGCATCCATGGCGGTATGCCAGCCCGTCACCGGTGGCCGCGACTTCTAGGAAGGCAACAAATGAGAAAACCCTGCCTGCTGTTACTGTTGGCGGCGCTGGCCATCGCGACCGGCGAGCCACCCAATGAGCCGGTCCCTGCCCCGGTCGAGGAACCGGCCCAGCCGTTGTTTCCCGCAGTCCGCGACTCGGTCGAGCAAGTCCCGCTGTTCCGGCCCCGGGTCGTCATCCGTCAGGAAGTCATCATTCCGAAGGACCCGTTCCTGGGCGGCGCGCTGTCGCTCGTCCTGCCCGGGACCGGCCAGGCCTACTCCGGCCAGTGGCTGCGGGGAATCGGGTTTCTGACCGGCACGCTGCTCTGCTATGGCCTGGGGGGCGGCGCCAATAACAGCATCGCCGTGCGTGAGGGAATCGGAGAGCCGGTCAAGCCCGGCGAGAAGGTCATCGCCGGGGCTCTGGTTATCGCCGGCCTCACCCTGCACGCCTTGTCGGTGATTGACGGTGTCAACACCGCGAATGCCCACAACCGGTTGATGCTCGACGCGCCCTGAGGCAAGGCCTATCGGAACAGCGTCGGGTTGATTTTCACCGCCTGCTCAATCGCCTCCACCGCCTTTTCCGGCTCCCCCAGGTCGCGGTAGACGATGCCGAGATTGTGCCAGGCGCCGGCGTGCTTCGGGTTTGCCTGGACCGCGGCCAAGTAGGCGTCGCGCGCGCCCACCAGCTCGCCCAGCCGGTAGCGCGCCTGCCCCAGGTTGTACAGGGCACCGGCAAAGCTTGGCCGGTGCTCGACCGCATGGCGGTACGACTCGATGGCCAACCGGTACTCCTCGCGTTCGAGGTACAGGTTGCCGAGGTTGTAGTACGCCTCGACATAGTCCGGCTTGATGCGCGTGGCCTGGCTGTAGGCGCCGACGGCCAGCTCCACGTGCCCGCCCCGGGCGAGCGCGATGCCCAGATTGTTGTAGGCCTCGGCGAACCCGGTTCGCCGGTTGATTGCCTGCTTGTAGCTGGCGATGGCCGGCTCCCATTCACCCAGCATCGCCAGCGCGTTACCCTTGAGCAGGTGCGAGTCGGCCAATAGCGGGTTGAGGCGCAGCGCGTAGTCCGCCTCATCGATTGCCTCGCGCGGCCGCTGCAGGCCGAGCAGGCAGACCCCGAGCACCTCGTGCGCGTCGGCCGACTCAGGCTTGAGCGCCAAGATCCAGCGGGCGACCCGCTCGCCGTGACCGAACGAGCTGACCGACGAATAGCCGCGCGCCATACGCAGGTAGCCCTCGAGCGCCAGGTCCACGAGGCCGAGCCGCCGGGTCGTGCCGACCGGGACCCTCGCACCCCAGTCCAGCGGGTCCCACGTTTCGACGCCCTTCATCCCGACAACCACCTGCAGGTAAACCCGTCCCTGCCGGATGAGGAAGTGGACCGGGAACCCGAGCTTGCCCAGCACGATGGCGTCGACGAGCACCAGCCCGAGGTCGTCGCCGGCCAGCGGCCCGCCGCCGCCGAGCAGCGCGTCAATCACCTGGGTAAGGGTGATGAACCGGCCGACCTGGCCGCGCCGGCGCACCCAGAGCCGCTCCCGTACCGCATACACCATCCGCACCCGTTCGTCGTGGGCCAGGCCGTGGTCGGTGGCGGCACGTTCCAACCGTCCCAGCACGCCCGGGTGGTCCACGACGTCGTCGAACAACTGCTGCAGGCGCGAACCGTACTTGCACAGGTCATCGTTGGTCCTGACCCCGGCCATCAGCAGGAAGGCATACAGCACCGCGGTCGCCTGTCCCAGCACGGCTTCGACCTCGGTAATCCCCTCGGCGAACCGCTCGGGCCGGCTCGTCAGGTAATGCGGCTCGAGCACCGGGCAGGAGGCCGCCTCGAGCAGCCGCTCGTCCTCGCGACCGGGCAGGAGCCCCATCGCACGGCGCAGCAGCCGTTCCTCCTCGTCGGGCGCCGGGTGCACCAGCCCGGCGCGGGCCTCGGCGAGCCGAGCCTCGGCATGACAGCGGTTGAGCTCGAGCTGTCGCTCCAGCATTCCCAACCCGGCAAGCTCGTCGGGCTCGTAACGCACCAGTACGTCGTTGCGATGCCTGAGCGGGAACTCCCAACCGGCGAAAAAGGCGGGGTGAGTCAGCGGCAGTTCCTTGCACAACCCGCGCGACTGCCGCGCCATGTCGGAATCGAGCTGGCGGACGGCCAGCCCCATTCGGATGGTCAGCGAGGTCTTCACGCTCCCGGTCCCGTGTCGTCAGCCGGCTGATTGGAGGTACGGGAAGCAGAAGAGTACACGAGCGCAAGATTCTAGCCTGTTCCTCCCCGGGGTGTCAAACCGGCAACGCACGCTACCGGCTTGACTTGTCCGCCCGCTCGGCTACCTTGGACTGTGATTCAAACCGTAACCCTGCTCGTCCTGCTCGTCACTGCGGACGCGGATTCGACCTGGCAGGCCCTGCGCGAGCGCTACCTCGACCTCACCAGCCTGTCGGGCCGGTTCGAGGAAACCCTCGAATCCGGGCTCGACGGCGACGCCCGGAGCTTCACCGGGAACTTCTCGGTCCGGCTGCCGGACGACTACCGGCTCGAAGTCGATTCTCCCCAGCGTCAGCTGATCGTCGGCAACGACTCGGTGCTCTGGTTCCATTTCCCGGCTGAGCGGCGCGCGGTACGCCAACCGCACGGCCAGGCCATCCCGCTGCTGGCCTTTCTCGAACCGCTGCTCGACCCCGCGGCCTCGGCCCGGCTCCTGCCCGACAGCTCGGGCCGGGTGCGGCTGGCGGTGGTCCAGGCCGACACGCTGATGGCGACGATGTTCGACCTCGTCTTCGAGCTGGACGAGGCCGCGACACGCATCGAGCGGTTCCGGTTCCGGGACGCTTGGGACGGCAACTACGAATTCCGACTCCTGGGCCAGACGTGGAACCCGGCCCTCGGGGATGATCTGTTCGTTTTCATCCCGCCGCCGGGCACCGAAGTCGAGGGCGCGGATGCCGTTAAGTGACGACGGCACCTGCTTCGCTTGCGGCAAGTCGAACCCCGACGGCCTGCAGCTCGACATCCGCACCACCCCGGAGGGCGTCGAGCTGGACTACACCCCGCCGGCGCGCTACGAAGGCTGGCAGGGTATCGTCCACGGCGGCATCGTGTCCACCCTGCTCGACGAACTCTGTGCCTGGGCCTGTTCGGCCCGCGGCTACCGGACGGTGACCGGCAGGCTTGAGATCCGGTTCAGGCACGCGACCCCGATCGGCCGTCCCCTGCGCGGCTTCGGCCGGGTAGTCCGCGAGCGCGGGGCTATGGTCGAGGTCGAGAGCCGGCTCGAGGACGAATCCGGCAACGTACTCGCCGAGGCCTCGGCCCGGATGATGAAGACCTGACCCGCCCCGATGTCCCGGGCCGCAGTCGTCCTGCTCGGCTGTCCCAAGAACCAGGTTGATGCCGAACGCCTGCTCGGCTCGCTCGGGGTCGCGGGCTGGGTGCTGACCGACGACGAGGCGTCCGCCGACCTCATCGTCGTCACCACCTGCGCCTTCCTGGGAAGCGCGGTGCGCGAGTCCGAGGCGGCAATCCGCCGAGCCCTCGCCGGGAAGCGGCGCCGACCCGGCACGCGGGTCGCGGTCGCCGGCTGCCTTGTCCAACGCGAAGGCCGGAAGCTCGCGGCCCGGTTCCCGAACGTGGACCTGTTCTGCGGCATTGACCGGCTGGCCGACATCCCTCGGCTGCTCTTCAGCAAAGTCCGCTATGCCACGAGTCCGGCCCGCGGCCTGGAGCGCGCAGCCTCTCCCCGGCTGCTGTCGACACCCGGCCATTACGCTTACCTCAGGCTAGGCGACGGCTGCGACAACCGCTGCAGTTATTGCCTGATACCGCGCATCCGCGGCCGGCTTCGCTCCAGGCCGCCTGCGGACATCGCCCGCGAGGCCGAATCGCTCGCGCGGGCCGGCGTGCGCGAGCTGGTGCTCATCGCCCAGGACACCACCGCCTGGGGCTCGGACCGCTGCGCCCGGCCCGCCCTGCCCCGGCTGCTCAAACGGCTCGAGAGAATCCCGGGAATCGAGTGGCTGCGCCTGATGTACACCCACCCGGCCCATGTCACCGAACCGCTCTGCCGCGAACTGGAACGCAATCCCAGGGTCTGCCGCTACCTCGACCTGCCGGTCCAGCACTGCTCGGACCGCATCCTGGGTGCGATGCGCCGGCGTCACGATCGCGCGCACCTCGACGCGACAATCGCCCGGCTGCGCCGCATCCCGGGACTGGCCCTGCGCACCACGGTCATCACCGGGTTCCCGGGCGAGACCGAGGCCGAGTTCGAAGAACTGCTGGCATTCCTCGCGGTAGTGCGCTTTGAAAGACTCGGCGCCTACGCCTTCTCCCCCGAGCCCGGCACCCGGGCCGCGCGCCTGCCCGGCCAGGTGCCGGAAGAGCTGCGCGCGGAACGCCGGCGCCGGGTGCTCGAGTTGCAGCGGACAATCTCCCGCGCCCGGCTGCGCGGGTTGCGCGGTCGCGAGCTCACGGTCCTGCTCGACACGCCGACCGAGGGCCGGACCGAATGGGATGCGCCGGAGATTGACGGCGTGGTGAGATTCCGGGCGCCGGCCGGGCAGCCGGGCGAGTTCATCCGCTGCCGGGTCACCGGCTCATCGGTCCACGACCTGGCGGCCGAACCGGCCGGCTAGTCCCGCGTTCCCCGGTCTTCCGAATCCTCGAAATCGCGGTAGGCCGCGACCAGCGCCTGGCGAAGGCGGTCGCGCCGGTCATAGAGCCGCCGAAGCCGGCGCGGGCGATGCCGGGCCAGCGCGCAGTGGGTTAGAATCGGCAGAGCGACGGTCGTGTCCAGGTAGCATACAACCGCGTCGGGTGCGGTCTGCGGGTCCACCTTGCCCCACGACACCGCCTCCTGCGGCGTCGCGCCCGATAGCCCGCCGGTGTCGGGCCGGGCGTCGGTCACCTGCAGGAAGTAGTCGAACCCGGCCTGGTCAAGCCCTAGTATCTGCTGGACCTGGGGCTCGGTCTGGAGCATGAAGTTCTTCGGGCTGCCGCCGCCGAACATCATCGCCGCGGTCTTCCGGCCGGCCTGCTTCGCCTGCCAGACAATCGCCGACGTCTCGTTGACGTCAATCGTCGGGTCAACCACCAACCGGCTGCCCAGCATCACCGCCTCGACCCAGTTCAGGGCGATTGACGAGTCGCCCGGCGCGCTGACATAGACCGGCACGCCGCACCGGTAGCACGCGGCCAGCAACGACACGCCCCGGCGCCGGTGCCGTCGCTCCTCTTCGTCGGCGATTCTCCCGAGCAGGTAGTGCAGTTCGGCGGTGCCCATTCGCTTCTGGAACTCCGGCCGCCGGAAGATGTCCTTCAGCCGGTCATCGGTCGGCAGCAGGTTGTTGGTCAGGCTCAAGAGCACGTCGTAGATGCGGACAATGTCCTGCCGGTGCAGCTCGACGTCGTCGAGCCGGTGCGAACCGACGTAGAGCGGGAAGTCGAAGGCGAAATGCAGATCGTGGTAGAGATTGGCGCCGGTGGTCACCAGCCAGTCCACGAAGCCGGCCTCGACCAGCGGCACCAGGCACGACGCGCCCAGCCCGGCCGGGGTCAGGGCGCCGGCAAGGCTCATCCCCACCACGACGTCCGACTTCAGCACCCGGCCGACATAGAGATCGGCCAGTTCGCGCAGCCGGGCGCTGTTGTAGGCGAGGAAGGTGTGCTCGACCATTTCGGCAACGGTCTCCCGGCCGGTGACCGGGCCGGGCAGCAAGCGCCGAAATCGTTTCAGCGCGTCGCCCGGCATCAGGCCGCGGCGCGAACGAGCCAAGCGGGGGCGTCGGTCGCTCACGTTTTCACTATGCCGGGCTGACTCGCGAAGTCAACCCGAGGCCCGATTGACAGGTGCCACGCGAAAGCTACAATCAGGCGTGGCCGGCATCAACGTGGGCGTCCTGGCATCGGGCCGCGGCTCGAACTTCGAGGCGCTGGTCCGGGCCACCCGCAAGGAAGCCATCGACGCCGACATCCGCCTCCTCATCGCCAACGTGCCCGGCGCCCCGGCGCTCGACCGGGCGGCGGCGCTCGATGTCCCGGCCCTCACCGTCGACCACAGGCAGTTCAGGACCCGGCGCGAGTTCGAACAGGCGGTCACGGCCGAGCTCGACCGCCACGACATCCGGCTGGTCTGCCTGGCCGGGTTCATGCGCATTCTCTCGCCATGGTTCACTGCCCGGTGGCCCAACAAGGTGATGAACATCCACCCGTCGCTGCTCCCCGCGTTCGCCGGGCTCCAGGGGACGCGGGTCCACGAGGCGGTCATCGAATCGGGCGCTCGCGTCACCGGCTGCACGGTCCACTTCGTCAGCGACGACCTCGACGGCGGACCGATAATCATCCAGCGCGCCATCGCGGTGCGCGATGACGACACGCCCGAGTCGCTCAGCCTGCGGGTGCTGGTCGAGGAGCACCACGCCTACCCCGAGGCGGTGAAGCTCTACTGCGACCAGAAGCTCGAGGTCTCGGGCCGCCGGGTGCGGAGGCTCGAGTGAACGCCCCGCTCCGGGTCGGCATCGTCGGCTGCGGCGCCCAGGCCCAGCTCGCCCTGCTGCCCGCGCTCCGGCAGAACAAGAACGTCAAGCTCGTCGCTGCCTGCGACCCGGACGTCCGCAAGCTCAACCACGTCCGCCGGCTCCACTCGATACCCCGCCACTACGTGGACTTCGACGACTTCAAGACCGACGAGGCGATTGACGCAGTCGTCATCGCCACGCCCAACCACCTCCACGCGCCGATGGCGGTCGCCGCGCTCGAATACGGCAAGCACGTCCTGGTCGAGATGCCGATGGCGGTCAGCGCCGAGGAAGCCGAGCTGATGGCCGCCACCGCCCAGCGCGAAAAGAAATCCCTGACCCCCTGCCTCGTCACCCGGCTCCGGCCCGACGTCCAGACCATCCGCAAGTTCATTGACGGC
Organism: Caldifarciminota bacterium; assembly: GCA_016935775.1. Classification (GTDB taxonomy): domain Bacteria; phylum Hydrothermota; class Tepidihabitantia; order Tepidihabitantales; family Tepidihabitantaceae; genus DSBX01. The sequence goes on along the minus strand of JAFGQF010000192.1, from coordinate 5,286 downwards.
AACGAGCTCGGCCGGCTCTACTATTGCAAGTCCGGCTGGCTCCAGGGCCGCGAATCCTGGTCGCTTGCCGGCTGGCGCGGCCAGCGCATCCGGGCCGGCGGCGGCGCGTTCCTGAGCCTCGGCACCCCGCTGCTGGACTTCGCGCTCTGGCTGCTCGAACCGGCCCGGCCGGTATCGGTCACCGGCCTGCTCCACTCCCGCCCGGGGCTCGATGTCGAGGACACGGCTTTCGCGATGGTCCGGTTCGACCGCGACGTGCTCCTCACCATCGAGGTCGGCTGGAGCCTGATGATGGAGAACGACTTCCGCTACTTCAATGCTTTCGGCACGGCCGGCGCCGCGCTCCTCAACCCAATCCAGATTCATAAGGAGATGCACGGCAATCTCGTCAACGTCACGCCCCAGGTACCGGTGAAGGGCCAGGGCCGTGCCGCCAACCGGGTGCTGGTTGACCTCTGGGTGGACGCCCTGCTGCGCGACGTGCCCCCGCCCGTCACCGCGGCGGACGGCCTGCTGATAAACCAGCTCGCCGACGCCTTCTACCGCTCCTCGCGGGATCGCAGCGAGGTCAAGATCCCATCCGCCGAGTCCTGATTCTCGTCCTGGCCGCCGCCGGCCTGGCTTTCGCCTTCGCGCCATTCCCGCTTCGCTTCCTCGCCCTCGTCGGGCTGGTGCCGCTTTTCGCGCTGGTGGTGGATTCCGGACGCGGGCCGCGCCGGGTCTTCCTCTGGGGCTGGCTGTTCGGATCGGTCGCCGCCGCCTGCCACCTCTGGTGGATCTGGTTCCTCATCGTACCGGTCGAGCCGGTCACCCGGGTCCTCCTCAACCTCGGGGTAACGGTCCTGTTCGTCTACCTTGGCCTCTCGGTCGGCGTCTTCGCGTCGGTGGTCCGCCGGCTCGGGCTCTGGACCGCGCCCTTCGTCTGGGCCCTGCTCGAATACGCCCGCAACATCGGCCAGGTCGCCTTCCCCTGGAACCTGCTCGGCAGCGCGATGACCCCCTGGTACCCCTTCATCCAACCCGCGGCGCTGGGCGGGGTCTGGCTCGTCTCGGCATGGGTCGTAACGGTCAACGTCCTCGTCTGCCGGGCGGTCTTCCCCCTACGCCGGCCGGCCCGCGCCCGCGTCGGCTGGGTCGCGGGCCTCGTCATCGCCATCGCCCTGCCGCTCGCATACTCGGCGACCAGGGTACGCGACCGCGAACCCTGGTTCCGCGTCGCCATCATCCAGCCCAACGTTTCGCCGCTCGAAAAGGGCGACTGGGACTCGCGCGAACGCATCCAGGCCGACCTCATTCGTCTCACCACCGAGGCCTCCGACTCACAGCCCGACCTCTACGTCTACCCTGAGACCGCGACGCTGGTGGACGTAACGCGGTCCAGCACCATTGGCCACGCGGTCCGCCGCCTCGCCGACTCGCTCGACGCCGAAATCCTGACCGGCACCCCGCTCCAGGACATCCCGCGCGGTACCTGGCACAATGGCGCGGTCCTGATACGGCCGCGTGAAGACTCGGTCCGCCAGCGCCACTACAAGATGCGGCTCGTCCCCTTCTCCGAGAAGATCCCCTACGTGGACCGGTTCCCCTTCATCGCCCGAATTATCGGCACCGCGGATATGGGCAACTGGGACTTCGGCACCAGCTACAACGTTTTCAAATGGCGCAAGGGTACCCTCTCCTGCCTCATCTGCTACGAAGCCATCTTCCCCGAGCTGACCCGCGAGTTCACCCGCCGCGGCTCGGACCTTCTTGTCACCGTCACCAACGACGGCTGGTTCGGCAGGCTCCCCGGTTCGCACCAGCACGCCGAACTCGCGGTGATGCGCACGGTCGAAGACGGCGTGCCGATGGTGCGCAGCGCCAACAACGGCATCAGCTTCATCGTCGACTCCTACGGTCGCGTGCTCAAGAAGACCCCGCTCTTTGTCCAGACCGTGCTCCACGGTATGGTCCCGCGCCCCCACGGCCCCACCCCCTACCGCCGTTACGGCGACTGGTTCATCGCCCTCTCGGCGCTGGTGGTCCTCGTCGCCGTCATTCGCAAACTGGTCCAGCGCTCCCGCCGCCGTTCCCTGTAGACCTGCCCGATTGACTGCGGGGACGCAACAGCGAGCCTCCGCCCCGGCCAGGACTGCGGCTCTGACTTCACCGCGCTGACTTCCACTCTCTGACTTGGCCCACGGTGTTTCTCCGTCGTCGATTCATCTTCCTGCCCGAGTTTCGCTCGAGTAATGATAAACCGGTTTATCATTCGCCCCTGCCGTGGATTTCTCCGTAAGAGCCTGTCCGAGCTGTCCTTATCCCCTCTGCCGAATTTCGGGGTCCCCCGTCCCGGGGTAGGCCTCCCTTCCAGCTTCACGGCCCGGGTTCCTCCCCGATTCCGACCCTGATTCCGTGCCGGTTTCGAAACCCGGCCTGGTCCCAGGCTCCGGCCGGGATGCCGAACTCGCATCGCTCCGGGCGCGGCGTCCCGGTTCGGCCCGCGAATGCCGTCGCACATCCGCTCGCGCCGGCGACCACGTTCGTGCGCTGGTTGGTCAGCCGGCCTCCGTACCGGCCGGCAAATCACAGTGCCCCTCCCATTGTCGTTCCCTGACCTGTCCGGCTTGCGGCTCTCGAGAACGCTGAGTCTCCTTGCGACGTAAGCGCGGGACTGACAACTGAAACACTCCCCATCCTCGCGCAGACTGCGCAGCTGCCCGACAACTTGTCCAGTCAACAGAACCGCCAGCACGACAGGCCGAGGACCGGCTGGCCCGCGTCTTCTCCCCTCCCGACACCTACCCCCTGACCGCTGGCGGCAGCCCGCGTGCGTGCGGGCCGTTCTTCGGGTTTCTTTCGCCCTTGACCTGAAGCCGCAACCGGTCTATTCTTTTTCCGCTCGTGGGCTCGCGTCTGAACTTCACCCCGCTGCAGGCACACCAGCCTGGCATTCTTCATTCGCTGCTTTCCCGCAGCTACCAGGAGCTTGTCGAGATGTTCCCGGAAGGCTGGACCGGTGAGGTCGAGCGGATGCGGGAGTTCGACCGGGAGGCATTCGGTTCGCCCGACAAGGTGGGCCGGTGCGTCTTCGTGACCTGTGTCGGCGGCGAGCCAATCGGCCTGGGTTCGTACGAGCCCTGCGCCGACGGCTCCGCGGCCTCGGTCGGACACAATTGTATCCTGCCCGAGTTCCGACGCCGGGGCTACGGCAGGCGCCAGCTCGAGGAGATCGTCCGGCGGCTGCGGGAGCACAGGGTCGAGCGAATCGCGGCGACGACTAGCGAACACCCGTTCTTCCTGCCCGCCCGGGAGATGTACCTGTCGTTCGGGTTTGCCGAGACCGGACGCCGCGACGGCGGCCCGGACCCGGGGTTCCGGCTGGTGGACTACGAGCTGGACCTGGTCCACGAGTTGCCAGTGCCCGAGCTCGACGCCTGCGACGTGGACGAGCTGTAGCCCGGCCCGCGAATATTCCCGTTGACCCTTGCGAGCGCCCCGAACCGGCCTAGAATATCAGGGAGGCCGTTTATCGCCGCTGAAACTGGAGGTCCTGTGCGCACATTGCTCCTGGCCGGATTGCTGTTGGCCCTTGCCGGACCCGTGCTGGCCCTGGACCGCTCGGGTACCATCATGGAGGCCCGGGTGTACTTTGACAATACGAGAACCCTCGACCGGCTGGGAGACCTTGCCGGTGAACTGGACATCTGCACGTGGGACGAGGATGAGACCGGCGGCTACCTGGTCATCAACACCGACGCGGAGCAGTTCGAGGCCATCCGGGCCTGCGGCCTGCGCGTCGAGGTGACCTGGGCCGACATCCGCGACAAGTTCCGGTTCGAAACCGGTGTGGACCCGGACGACCTGGATGCGGGCCGTAACTTCGGCTGCTACCTGACCTACTGGGAGGTCGAGGACACGCTGAACTGGCTGGCGACCACCTACCCGGACATCTGCTGGCTGACAAATGTCGGCTACAGCCACCAGGGCCGGCAGCTCTACTGTCTGAAGATTTCCGACAACCCGGCCTCGGCCGAGGACGAGCCGGCCTGTTTCTTCAACGGCGCGACCCATGCCCGCGAACCTACCGGCACCCACACGGTCGTGATGTTCGCCCAGAAGTTGCTGTCCGAGTACGGCAACGACCCGGTCGCGACCTGGCTGGTGAACAACCGCGAGATGTTCATAGTGCCGGTGATGAACCCGGACGGCTATGTCTACAATTCGGATTCGGGCGGCGCGAGCTCGAACTGGCGCAAGAACCGCCGCGTCATCCAGTCGCCCTATGTCGGCGTGGACCTGAACCGGAACTACGGCTACAAGTGGGGCTACGACAACTCCGGCTCTTCGCCGACGCCTTCGTCCGAGACCTACCGCGGGCCGAGCGCTTTCTCCGAGCCGGCGACCGCCGCGGTGCGCGACTTCATGAACCTGAACCGGTTCCGGACCTGCATGGACTATCACACCTACGGCCGGTACAACATGTACCCGTGGGGCTACACGACCTCCTACCCGCCGGAGCGGGAACTGCTCCAGGAGATGGCGGACACCTTCCGGGTGAACAACGGCTACTCGTCCGGCAACACCGGCCAGATATCCCGCGTGCTCTACGGCTGCAACGGCGTCAGCGTGGACTGGGAGTACTCCGACACCGCCGGCAAGTACGTCACCTACGCGTTCACCTGCGAGCTGTCCACGGGGTTCTGGACCGGCTGGGACAACCCTTCTTTCGTGGCCAACGAGGTCAACATCAACATCCCGAACCTCTACTACCTGGCCCGGGTGTCGGGCGTGTACTTCGAGCCGCTCGGCGTCACGGTGAACGACACCACGCTGGGCAACGGCACGGGCGAGGTGGACCCGGACGAAACCGCCGAACTGTGGTTCCGGGTACGCAACCGGGCGGTGCATCCCAGCGACTCGGCCGTCGCGGTCAGCGCGACCCTGCGCTCGGACCTGTCCTGCCTGGTCGTCGAGGATTCGCAGGCGGGCTTCCCGAGCGTCCCGCGCCGGTCCGACGCCGACAACCAGGCCGACCAGTTCCGGGTGCGGGCCGAGGCCGGCGCCCAGCCGGGCACGGTCGTTCCGCTGACACTGGAGCTGGCTTATGATGACCTGGGTTCCGACCACGCAACCGAGCTTGAGTTCGAGATCACCATCGGTGACGCGGTCGGCCTGGCGGCCGGCCCGGCGGACCGGGTGCCTTCCGCGAGTGCCTTCCCGAACCCGGCAACCAACCGGGTGAACCTCGAGCTGCCGGCAACAGCGCCCGGCGCGCGCCTCCGGGCCTACTCAAGCGCCGGGCGG
>JAFGQF010000191.1 GCA_016935775.1 Caldifarciminota bacterium | reverse complement strand
TACTTGTCCACCACCAGCTCGATGCGGCGACTGATGAGCGAGCGCATCATGTCGACCATCAGCTTGAGCGCGGCGAAGAGCAGGACGAGCGCGACCGCGAGGATGAGCAGCGGGATGCCGCCGGCGAGCCGGCTGATGAAATCGCCGACCGGGGTCATTACTACTTTGAGCGGGCTGGCGAATGCAAGGCCGCCCGCGCCCTGGAAGGTCCGGGCCAGCCAGGCCGAGGAGCGGGCCAGGGGCTGGAAAGCGATCTCGAGCGGCAGCAGCAGCGCCACCGACAACAGGTTGAAGATGTCGTGCACAATCGAGGCCGGGAACGCCCGCTCGAATTCCTGCCGCCGGGTGACGTGGCCGAACGATACCAGGGTGTTGGTTACGGTGGTGCCGATGTTCGCGCCCATCACGATCGGGATGGCGTGGGCGATGTCGAGCTGGCCGCAGGCAACCAGCCCGACGACTACCGAAGTCGTGGACGATGAGCTCTGGCAGACCGAGGTGGCGAGGATGCCGATGAACAGCCCGGCGACCGGGGTGGCGGTGAGGCTGAAGAGAGTCTTCGCGAAGCCCGAGCCCAGGCCTTTGAACGCGTCGCCGAGCAATTCGATTGACAGCAGGAAAACGTAGAGGGCGACGAGAAACAGGATGATTCGAACCGGCCGCGGCAGCTGCTTGAGGTCCGGTAACTTCACGTACCGCAGCAGTCTAGGAGCCGGGTCGGGCGAGTCAAGCAGACTTGGCCGAATGTTGACTTGACGGTTCGGGCAGCACTGACTACCCTACACCAGCAGTACGCGACCGGCCACCAACCGGCTTGCCGGTGTCGTCGGTTGCCGGGCGGGCAGGTTCCGTATCAGCCAAAGGAGTCAGACCATGAATTGTCGGACATTGCTGTCGGTGACGCTGGCGCTGGCGGGTTTGGCCTGGGCGATGCAGCCGTTGGAGAGTGACTTCGTTGTCCTGGATGGCGAGGAGACTTTCCGGGAGGGCATCTGGTCCACGGAGTTCGTGGTTCCCGCGGGCCGGTGCTGCGCGGGGTTCTACCTTCAGGTCGAGAGAGTCGAGCGGTTTGCGGTCCGCCTCAACGGGTCCGAAGTGCGAGTCGTTGAGTCGGGAAAGACGCCCCGGACGATGATTCGGACCGAGGACCTGAGCGACCACGCCCGGCTGCTGAAGGCCGGCGCCAACCGGCTGGAGTTGGTGGCGCTCGAGGGCGCGGGCCGGTTCCGCGTGCGGGCGTGGGTCAGCGAGTTGGCGTGGTACATCTCTTCTTTGCACGCCCATACGACCTACTCCGACGGCGTCCTCTCGGTTCACGAACTGCTGCAGGAGGTGCTGGCCGACGGCGGCCGGGCCTATGCCATCACCGACCACGACACGCTCGGCCAGTGCTACGACACCGCTTTCCACCCGGTGGGCAACCTGCAACCGATCCGAGGCTACGAGTGGACAACGGACTCCGGACACGCCAACGTGCTGGGTTGCCGGGGAATCCAGACTCACCCGCACGGCTCCATTCATCAGTTCATCGACGACGCGACCTACTGCGGAGGGCTGGTGCAGATCAACCATCCCTGTGACCTGGCCAACATGGCCTGGGCGCGGTGCCCGGTACTGGACCCGGGAATCGACATGATCGAGGTGTTCAATTCGGTGACGTGGTTTCCGGCCGACGGTACTGACAGCGACGCCGAGGCCGTGGCCTGGTGGCACGAACTGCTGGCCGCCGGCAACACCATCGCCGGCGTGGGCAATGCCGATTTCCATTGGTTCGCTCCCGAGGTCGACGTGCTCAAGTCCTGCACACTGGTTCGCGCGGCAAGCAACGAGCCCGATTCCATCCTGACGCAGGCCAAGCTAGGGACCGGGATGATCATGGATGCGCCCGACGACTCGCGGCTCTGGCTCTACGCTGACACCAACAGCAACGGCTCGTGGGACATCGTGATGGGCGAGCACTTCCGGGTTCCGTCGGGCAGCCGGACGGTAAGGTTCCGGCTCGAGGTCGAGGACGCCGACTGGTTCGACGAGGTCCGGGCGTTGGACCGTTCGGGCGAGTTCTACAGCCACACGCTCTGGACCGGGGGCGACCACTCGTACGAGTGGTCGAGGACTTTCGGACCGTCCGACCGCAACTTCTATCGGGTGGAACTGCTGGCCGAGTTCGGGCTCGAGTACGAGCAATGCACCAACCCGGTGTACGTCAATCACCCGGACTACGAACGCGGGCCGACCGAGTTCAATACGGTCGCGCTGGACTGGCCCGACACGTTGTACGTAGGTCGGGACGATACGCTGCACGTGGTGTTGCGAAACACGGCTGGATACTCACCGTACCGGTTCGGGCTGCAGGTGGCCTGCGACACGGCGCTTTTCGACATCACCGGGTGGCAGACATCGGGCAACGGGGTCGGCGAGGCCCGGAACGGCATCGTCGCGGGGCACGAGATGGTCGAGTGGCGGGGTGGTTACGACTGGCAGAACCGGCTGGCGGTCGGCACCAACTTTGACTACTGGCTGACGGTCAGCCCGAAGCAGACCGGCGAGCACCCGGTTCTGTACCGGAGCTGGGCGGACGATCGGCTGTTCGTGGTCGAAGAGGACCCGGCGAGCGGCCACATCGGTCCTGATGGACGTTTCTGGTACCGGCGGCTCGTGCCTGTTGATGAGCTGACCGGCGTGGCTGAACCTCCGAAGCCGACCCAGACCAGGCTGATGGGTTCGGTGCCGGGCATAGTCACCGGTCCGCTCGTGCTGCGGCTGGAAGTTGCTCCCTCGGAGCCGGTGCTCGGGGTCGAAGTGATCGACGCGACCGGCCGCAGCCGGCGGAGACTGGCCGGTGAGCTCGGGCCCGGTCGCCAGTTGCTCACCTGGTTGGGCGATGACGATCACGGTCGCCGGCTGGCAGCGGGTGTGTATTTCATCCGGGTCAGGACCGGGGTTGGCAACCGGGTGCGACGGCTCCTCCTGGCCGACTAGCACCCCCGGCTGCGGATTCGCCGAATCTTGACTTGACCGTTGCTGGTTGAGTTCTTAACCTTTGTCACGCCGGTACCGGCCTGCGCCGGCCCGGCAGGAACCATATGCCGGCACTCATCACCGTCGTTGACGACGAGCCCGATATCCTCGAACTGGTCGCGCTCCACCTGCGCAAGGCCGGGTTCCGGGTCGAGGAGCACCGGGACGCCACCGGTTTCTACCGGGCGCTGGGCCGCAAGGTGCCGGACCTTGTTATCCTGGACCTGATGCTGCCGGACGGCGACGGGATGGACATCTGCCGCTACCTGCGGCGCGAGGGAAGGTTCGCAAAGGTCCCGATAATAATGCTGACCGCGCGGGCCGAGGAAACCGACCGGGTCCTGGGGCTTGAGTCCGGGGCCGATGACTACGTGGTCAAGCCGTTCAGCCCGCGCGAGCTGGTTTCGCGGGTCCGGGCGGTGCTGCGCCGGGTTCGGGGCGAACCCGGCGCCAGTAAGTCGCTGCAGATCGGCGATTTGACGGTTGACCCGGAGCGGTTCACCGTCGCGGTCAGGGACCGCCGGGTGGAACTCACCGCGACCGAGTTCCGAATCCTCGAGTTGCTCTGCCGGAACCCGGGCCGGGTGTTCTCACGCGACCAGCTGATCGAGGGGGTGTGGGGCTACGACAAGCCGGTAATCGACCGGACGATCGATACCCACATCCGCAACCTGCGCGACAAGCTCGGTTCGGCGGGTGATGGCATTCGGACCGTGCGCGGGGTCGGCTACAAGTACAGCGGCTAGTCGGGCCGACCGGTCCGAAACCACGGCACTTACGGTGGATTTCTTGACAGAAAACTCACGCCCGGTTAATAATTCCCTGACATTGACGGGGAGAATCAGGGCGCTTTGAAAGGAGTCAAGATGAAGCGTCTGCAAGTGTTCGCGGCGCTGGCCGCGGCAGTGACCGTCCTGTTCGCAATCGAGCCCGGCCAGACCGAACTCGAGATGAACGGTTGGTTCCGGTACACCAATGAGTCCGAATCATTCGGCGTCACCGAACCGTCGGCGAGTCGGTTCTCGCTTGAGCGGGGGTACGTGAGGATGAAGCACCAGTGGGCACCGAAGTTCGAGAGCAAGCTCACGATTGACATTCACTCCTCGGACAAGTACGCCGAGGGCGCGACGGTTCGGCTCAAGGAGGCGTACTTGAACTACAAGCCCGGCGGAGGTGACCTGAACCTGACCGCCGGGTTGCAGAAGCACTACTTCAGTTCGGTCTACTCCTGGGACTACACCAACCCGTTCAAGTCGCTGGCCGATGCCCAGGGGCTTTGCGCCAGCGCGGACTACGGCCTCACCGCCAACGGATACCTGCCGGCCGGGTTCGGCGAGTACCAGGCCGGAATCTACAACGGCGAGGGCTACAAGGGTGCGGGCAAGAACGTCAACCTGTCGCCGGCGCTGGTCGGCAATGTCCGGGTGGCGCCGCTGACCGGGGTGAAGGTCGGCGTTTCGGGCCGGTACAACGCGGTTGGCAAGACCTCGGGGTCAGTGACCGAGAAGAACGTGCTCGGTGTGGCACCGATGCTGAAACTGGCATTCGGGCCGGTGGCGGTCGAGGGTGAGTACATCATTTGGAACCACACCAACGAGACGACCGACACGTTGGGCGCGGTAACGTCAACCGACCATGTCCAGAGCGGGCTCTGCGTGGTGCCGGTGGTTTCGCTGGCAAAGCGCAGGTTCGAGGTCCACGGCCGGTTCGATATGTGGGACCACAAGCAGGATGGCGAGGGCGACGACGGCAAGAGCCTCCTGCGTTACGGGGCCGGCGTCAACTGGCACCCTCAGCGCCGCGAGAAGGGCAAGCCGGGAGTGGCGCTGCAGTTCGCCTGGTTGCGCACTCAGCTCAAGTCCGAGGGCAGCGAGCCGGTAGACGAGCTGATTGCCCAGTTCCGGTTCGAGTGGAGCACGGTCATTCCGCAGTTCATCGGCGGGTAGGCAGCAAACGACAGGAGACGAAAGATGAGAAGACTGATTGCAGGTTTTGCCGCGGCCGGGATGTTGCTGGCGGGTTTCGCACTGGCCGGCGAGGTGATGGTCAAGGGCTCGGATACGCTGTTGAACCTGGTGCAGCGTCTGGCCGAGCAGTTCAGCGCGGTCGTGCCGGACGTTACCGTCTCGGTCACCGGTGGCGGCTCCGGGGTCGGCATCAACGCCATCATCAACGGTGAGTGCGATATCGCCGATGCCTCGCGCGAGATCAAGTCAAAGGAGGTCTACACCGCCCGCGAGGCCGGGGTGAACCCGGTACAGATAGCCATTGCCATTGACGGTCTGTCGGTGATTGTCAACGAGGGCAACCCGGTCAGCGAGCTGACGCTCGAGCAGATCGGGGCGGTCTACCGGGGCGAGATCAAGAACTGGAGCGAGGTCGGTGGGCCGAGCAGGAAGATAACGCTCTACGGTCGCCAGCCCAGCTCGGGGACGTTCGTTTTCTTCCGTGATGTCGTCGTCAAGGGCGAGTACGCGACAGCGATGCGCCAGATGAATGGCAACTCGCAGATCGTCGAGGCGGTGAAGTCGGATGAGACCGGCATCGGTTACGTCGGGGTCGGTTACCTGCGCGACGCCACCGGGGTCAGCGCGGTCGCGGTTCGCAACGAGGATGGTGAGTTCGTCTCGCCGCTTGACGCCGAGCAAGTCAATGCCGGCAAGTACCCGCTGACCCGGCCGTTGCTGCAGTACACCAACGGCAGTCCGAAGGGCGATGCCCGGCGGTTCATCGAGTTCGAGTTGAGCGGGGCCGGCCAGCAGGTTGTCAAGGAAGAGGGTTTCTTCCCGGTCACGGCCGACTACATCGAGCAGAACGAGTCCGCGCTGGGCAAGTAACGCACCGGCCATCCCGCTTCCCGGCGGGGCGTGATTCTCCCGCCGGGAAGCGCGGCCGACCACGATGAAACTGCGCAAGTCCACCGACCGCGCCGCCCGGGCGGTGTTCTTGTTCAATGCCCTGATGGCGGCCGCCGTGCTGTTCGGCATCCTCGCCTTCCTGCTCTACTACGGGGTGCGGAC
>JAFGQF010000032.1 GCA_016935775.1 Caldifarciminota bacterium | reverse complement strand
TCACGCCCGCCGGGCAGGCCAGCCGGCACGGCGCCCGGCCCTCGTTCTTCTCGATGGTGAACGCGTTGGGAATCGCCTGCGGGAACAGCCGAAAAGTCGCTCGCCGGCTCGAAATCCCCTGGTTGTAAGAATCCGGCACCTCCACCGGGCAGACCTTGGCGCAATCGCCGCAGCCGGTGCACTTGTCGAGGTCCACGTAGCGCGCCTTGCGCCGGATGCGGGCCTTGAACCGGCCCGGCTCGCCCTCCAGCTCGAGCAATTGCGACCAGGTCAGGAGCTCGATATTCTGGTGCCGGCCGGTGCCGACAAGCTTGGGCGACAGGATGCACATCGAGCAGTCGTTGGTCGGGAAGGTCTTGTCGAGCATCGACATCACGCCGCCGATCGACGGCTGCTCGTCGAGCAGGTAGACCTTGAACCCGGCGTCAGCCAGCTCGAGCGAGCTCTGGATGCCGCCGATGCCGGCGCCGACCACCAGCACCGCGCCGACCGGCGTTTCCGCCTTCATCCTTCCGCCTTCATCCTTGTCCGTCACGCTCTGTCCACCATTTCGTAGGTGCCCTTCTTCGAGAAGTTGTTGTGGCTCATCGCCCCGGACGGGCAGGCCACCGCGCAGGCCCCGCAACCCTCGCAGAGGGCGACGTTGACCACAGCCACCCGGCGCTTCGGGTCCACCTGGACCGCACCGTAGGCGCAGGTCTTCTCACAGTTGCCGCACCCGACGCAGACATCCTCGTCCACGCTCGCCGTGGTCGGGGCGTGGAACAGCCGCTTTTGGCCGAACATCGCCAGCACCTTGGCCGCAGCCGCCGATGCCTGGGCCACAGTCTCGGGAATGTCCTTCGGCCCCTGGCCGCAACCGGCCAAGAAGAAACCACCGGTCAGGGTTTCCACCGGCCGCAGCTTGGGGTGGGCCTCAGTCTGGAACCCGTGCTGGTCCACCTGCAACTTCAACTGCCGGGCCAGCTTCACGCCCTCGGGGTTGGCGATTACCGCGCTCGCCAGTACCACCAGGTCGGCCTCAAGCTCGACCTTCCTGCCCGCCAGCGTGTCCGCGGTCCACACCACCGTTTTGTCCCCGCGCCGGAAAATCTTGGAAACCTTGCCCCGGATATAGGTGATGCCCTCGTCGGTCGCCCGCTTGTAGAACTCCTCGAACCCCTTGCCCGGCGTCCGGACGTCGATGTAACAGACATAGGCCTCGCCATCGTGCACCCGGTGCTTGTAGAGGATCGCCTGCTTGGCGGTGTACATGCAGCAGATCTTCGAGCAGTAGGGCATCCCGTGTTCCTGGTCGCGCGACCCGGCGCACTGGACGAATACCACCTTCTTCGGCGTCTTGCCGTCCGACGGCCGCTTCACCTCGCCCTGGGTGGGCCCCGAGGCCGACAACAGCCGCTCGAACGCCAGCCCATCAATCACGTCCGGCACCCGGCCGATACCGTAGTTGCCCATCTTTACGTGGTCGATAAGCTCGTACCCGGTCGCCATCACGATCGCGCCGACCTCCTCCTCGACGAACTTCTCCTTGTCATCGTAGCGGATCGCCTGGGTCGGACAAATCTTGGCGCATACCCCGCACTTGCCCTTTTGCAGGTAGATGCAGACGTCGGCATTGATAACCGGTCGGTTCGGCACCGCCTGGGGCAGCAGCCGGTAGATTGCCTTCTGCTTCGTCAGCCCTCGTTCAAAGCTCGATTCGGACCGGCCGGGGCACTTCTCCATGCACAGCCCGCAGCCGGTGCAGGCGTCGAAATCCACGTAGCGCGGCTTCTGCCGGATGCGAACCTTGAAGTTGCCGACGTAACCGGATACCTCGGCGACCTCGGAATAGGAGTAGAGCCTGATGTTCGGGTGCCGCCCGGCCTCGACCGTACGCGGCGTCAGGATGCACTGCGAGCAGTCCAGGGTCGGGAAAGTCTCGGAAAGCTGCGCCATGTGCCCGCCGATCGACGGCTCCTTCTCGACCAGCACCACCTCGTAACCGGCGTTGGCGATGTCCAGCGCCGACTGTATGCCGGCGATGCCCGCACCGATGACCAGCGCCCGCTTGTTGACATCCACGCCCACCGGCTCCAGCGGCGCGTCGTTCACCGCCCGGGCAATCGCCATCCGGACGATGCTCTCGGCCTTGTCGGTAGCCTCGTCGCGGTCCGGCGTCACCCAGGCGCACTGCTCGCGGATATTGGCGATTTCGCACAGGTACTGGTTCAGCCCGGCATCGGCCGATGCCCGGCGAAAAGTCGTCTCGTGCAGGGTCGGCGAACAGCAGGCCACCACCACCCGGTCCAGCGAATGCTCCTTGATGGCGTCGCGGATTATCTGCTGGCCCGGGTCCGAACAGCAATACTGGTAGTCAGTCGCCACCGCGATGCCTGGGATGGCCCGGACCCGCTCCACCAGCTCCGGCACCCTGACCACGCCGCCAATGTTAATGCCGCAGTGGCAGACGAACACGCCGACCCGCGGTGCGTGCCGCGCCGCTCCCAGCCGGGTACCCGGCGCCACCCCGCCATCCGGCCGCAGCTCGCCGGGCATCTGTCCCTCGGCCGCGCGTTCGGGCCGGCGGTCGTCGGTCATCAGAGCAATCCTCTCTTCTCGAGCAACGGAACCGGGTCAACTGCGTTGCTGTCGAACCCGAGCTCATCCTTCGGCAGCCCCACCGCCAGGCCCAGTAACTGGGTAAAATAGAAGACCGGCAGCTCACCCGCCTTGCCCGGCTTGCGCAGCTTGTCCAGGTTATACTGGCAAAGCGGACAGGTCGTGACCACCGCCTCCGCTCCCCACGACTTCGCGTTGTCCAGCACCCGGGCCGACGCCACGCGGGCCGCTTCCGGCCGGTTTACCACCAGGTACCCGCCGCAGCACTCGGCCTTGAAGTCGAACCCGGTCGGCTCACCGCCCAGGGTCCGGACCAGCTCGTCCATCACCTGCGGGTTCTCCGGGTCGTCGAAACCAAGCACCGCGGCCGGCCGAACCATCAGGCAGCCGTAGTAGGACGCGACCTTGAGCCCTGCCAGCGGCTTCACTACCTTCCGGGCCAGCGCCTCCCAGCCGATATCGTTCTTGAGCACCTCGAGGTAGTGCAGCACCCGCACTTCGCGCTCGTAAGGCTCATCGAGGAAATCCAGCACCCGCTGCCGCTCGACGGCGTTGGCCGGGTCGTTGAGCCGGGCCTGGGCCCGCTTGAGCACGTTGTGGCAGGCCGCGCACAGCGTCACCAGCCGGTCCCCGAGCGCGCTTGCCCGGACAATGTTGCGCTGGGCCCCGATACGCCCGGCAAAATCGTCCTCCGAGGTGTTGTAGATCGCCCCGCAGCACACCCACGACGGCATCTCCTCCAGCCTGAAGCCGACTTTCTCCGCCGCAAGTCGCGCGCAGCGATCCAGGCTCTTCGCCTTGGTATAGAGCGTGCACCCGGGATAATAAGTGTAGGTTTCGACCACCGGGTTGTCCTCGGCCTGCTCCCCGGGTTTGGCGGCCACGGCTGTCGTCATCCCGCTCACCTCACCCCGAGTACTTCCGGAACGCGGCCATGAACGCCTGCTGGGGAATCTCCTCGCAGGCCGCCGCGGTCACCGTCTCCGGCCCGGCGTGACTGAACCGCTGGCGGATACGGATCTGCCGGCAGGCTTCGGCAATGTGAGCGTAGTCCACCCCGCGCGGACACCGGCTGCCGCAGACCATGCAGCTCGCGCACAACCAGATGCCGTCCGAGTCGAGCAGTTCCCGGGCGTGACCGAGTTGCAGCAACCGGATTGCCCGGGCCGGTCCTGGCTCCATCAGGTCGCCCAGCGGACAACCGGCGGTACAGCATCCGCACTGGTAGCAATCGGCGACCCGCTGGCCGCTCAGCTCCTCGATTTGACAAACCAGCCGGTCGCCGTCATCGCTTGTAGACATGGCAAGATGTCATCATAAATCCGGGCGGCGCGGGTGTCAAGAACTCTGGGGGCCGGGCGTAGTTTTTTCGGGGAACGGGAATGGGGAAGTGTCCCAGTTTTTCCCCGGTCGGTCGTGGAAACGACGCCTCGTGAACAAGCCATTGGACAGCCCGGGCGGGCCGGGCTATAATGCCGTTCTTGCATGTCTAATGATGGCAGATACTAATCCCGTCCCGTCCACGGTCAGCGGCGATTTCGAGCCGCGCATCGTCGCGTTCCTGTGCAATTGGTGTTCGTATGCCGGCGCCGACCTGGCCGGCATCTCACGCATCCAGTACCCGCCGTCCATCCGCGTGGTCCGGGTTCCGTGCTCGGGCCGGGTGGACCCGTTCTACATCCTTAAGGCGCTGCAGCAGGGCGCGGACGGCGTGCTCGTTTCCGGCTGCCACCCAGGCGACTGCCACTACCTGACCGGTAACTACGTCGCCCGCCGCCGGTTCGCGGTGCTCCACGACCTGCTGGGCTTTTTCGGCATCGAGCCGGGCCGGGTGTCGTTTTCCTGGGTTTCGGCCGCCGAAGGCGAGCGGTTCGCCGAGGTGGTGCGCGAGGTGACCGAGCGCGTGCGCGCGCTGGGACCCTCCAACCGGCTGGCCGATGCCCGGCTCACCGAGAAAGCGGAGCGGGCGGGCTGATGCCCCGGCCGACGGCGGTGGAGCAGCAGTTGCGCGCCCGCGCCCGGGAACTGCTGGAGAAGCGGGAAGTGGCGGGCGTGCTCGGGTTCCGGGCAGGCACCCTGCCCGGCACCTGCGTGCCGTTCCTGGCGACCGAACCCGGCGACGCCGACCGACTGGTGCTGAACCGGGACTGCGCGGCCAATCTCGCCGCCTGGCTACCCCGGCTCAGGCATCGGGGCCGCATCGCGGTCGTCGCCCGCGGCCCGGACTCGCGGTCAATCGTGAACCTCGTCAAGGAGAACCAGGTCGAGCGGGACAGGCTTCACATCATCGGCGTGGCCGACCCGGACGACACCCAGCCGGTACGCAACCCGGTAGTCTTTGACGAGTTTCTCGGCGAGCGGGCCCCGGATTCGCCGCCCGACGACTACGCCGACATCCGCGAGTTCGAGGCCCTGCCCCCGGCCGAGCGCTGGCAGGCGCTGCTGGACGAGCTGTCGCGCTGCATCCGCTGCTACGCCTGCCGCCAGGTCTGCCCGAACTGCTATTGCCCGACCTGCTTCGTGGACGCGAGCCGGCCGGCCTGGGTCGGCCGGACCCCGGACCCGTCGGACAACGTACTGTTCCACATGGTGCGCGCGATCCACATGGCCGGCCGCTGCGTGGAATGCGGCGCCTGCGCCAAAGCCTGCCCGATCGGCATCCCGCTGATGATTATCAACCGCAAGGTCAGCCTAATCGTCCGGGACCGGTTCGGCAGCGTGCCCGGTACCGACCCGGACGCGCCGCTGCCGTTGACCGCCTTCGATTCCGAAGACAGAGAGGAGTTCATCAGGTAGATGAAACCGCGCATCATCCCGGGCAAGGAACTCAACGGTTTCATCAAGGGGCTGATGGAACGGGCCGAGCTGTACGCGCCGAAAGAACGGGACACTTCCCCGTTTCCGGCCAACCCCGCATCAGACGAAAACCCGCCCGCACTCGACGCAGCAGAACATTCCGCAGGAACCCCACCGGTGAACGGAAATAGGGAAGTGTCCCAGTTTTTTCGGGACACGACCGAGTTCCGGCACATCACCGACCCGGCCCAGGTGAACCTCGACCACCTGAACACCAAGCTGCCGCTGAAGGAGCTGTTCCTGCCCCGGCGCGAGGTGATGTTCACGTTCGACACCGACACGCCCGAGCGGGTCGAGCCGGTGGAAGCGGTCGCCGCCGAGCGCATCGTGCTCGGCGCCCGGCCCTGCGACGCAGCCGCGCTTGAAATGTTCGACCGGGTGTTCCTCGACGAGGCGACGCCCGACCCCTACTACCGCGCGCGCCGCGAGAAGACAACCATCATCGGCCTGGCCTGCAACGAGCCCGGCCCGGCCTGTTTCTGCACCGCGGTCGGCGGCTCGCCCCACGGCTCTGCGGCGCTCGACCTGCTGCTCGTCGACTCAGGCGACCGCTACCTGGCCCGGCCCATGACCGCGAAGGGCGAAGCGCTGGTCGCGCACCTGCCCGAGGCGACTGCACCCGATATCGAAAAGGCTGCCGGTTTGGAGCAGGAAGCCCGGGCCGCGATGAAGTTCACCTCCGATACTGCGGCCCTGCAGGAGAAGCTCAAGGCCGGGTTCGACCACAAGGCGTGGGATGAAATCGCGCTGCCGTGCGTCAACTGCGGGGTCTGCACCTATGTCTGCCCGACCTGCCACTGCTTCGACGTCACCGACGAGGAGTCGCACGGCCGCGGCGCGCGCATCCGGACCTGGGACTCGTGCCAGTTCTCGCTCTTCACCCGCCACGCCTCGGGCCACAACCCGCGGCCGACGGGCCGCGACCGTCTGCGCAACCGGATGATGCACAAGTTCCGCTACTTCCCGGCGGTTCACGGGACGGTGCTCTGCGTCGGCTGCGGCCGCTGCATCGTCGAATGCCCGTCCGGCATCGACCTGCGCGAAACGCTCACGACTCTCCAAGAGGAGCTGGAGTGATTCCGACCCCTGCCCTCTGCCTTCTGCCTTCTGCCTCCCCTCATCGCTCATCCCTCATCCACAGAAAAAACGGGACACTTCCCCATTTCCGGCCAGCCTCGCATCAAACGAAAGCCCGCCCGCACTCGACGCAGCAGAGCATTCCAGAGGAACCCCACCGGTGAACGGAAATAGGGAAGTGTCCCAGTTTTTTCCCAACCCTTGGCTCCCCCTGCCGGTCAAGGTCGAGAAGGTCACCGTCGAGAACGACGCCCGCGACCTGAAGACCTTCGAGCTGTCGTTCGTGGACGAGGACGCCCGCGCGGCGTTCCGGTTCACGCCCGGCCAGTTCGGTTTCCTGTCGCTGTCCGGGGTCGGCGAGGCGCCGTTCGGCATTGCCTCGGCCCCGCACGAGGACCGGGTCTGGTACACGGTCAAGAAGGCCGGCGTCTTCACCACCGCCCTGCACGAAATCGAGGCCGGCGCGACAATCGGGATGCGCGGCCCCTACGGCAATTCCTACCCGCTCGACCTGGCAAAGGGCCGGGACGTGGTCATCGTCTCGGGCGGGTTCTCGTTCACCACCCTGCGCTCGGCCGTGGTTCACCTGCTGCGCCCCGAGGTGCGCGGCGATTACGGCCGGCTGACGGTCATCTACGGCGCGCGAAGCCCGGGCGAACTGCTCTACAAGGACGAGTTGCGGTCCTGGGAGGACCGGTCGGACGTGGACCTGGTCGCCTGCGTGGACCG
>JAFGQF010000190.1 GCA_016935775.1 Caldifarciminota bacterium | reverse complement strand
AGGACCCGCTAGTAAGACCCCAGCCCGGCACCGCGCAGGGACGGTGCCGGGCTGAGTTGAGCCGCCGGGTCACGGCGTCGGAGCCGGGACGCTGAAGACGTCCGAGCGCATCTTCTCCAACACGGTCTGGCTCAGGCCGCGCGCCACCCATTTCTGGATGAGCGTCTGCGCCTCGACCGCGTAGGACTCGCCCGACATCTCCTGGTTGTGCTGAAGCCGCCACATCTCGCGGCCGAAGGCCAGGTAGAACGGGTACAGGATGATGGACACGCCTTCGCCGTCCAGCACCTGCTTGACCTGCCCTTCCATTGACGCCAGCGCCGGTACCACCGAGCTCACGTGCTCGAGCATCTTCGGCCGCTTGGCGTCGAGGATGGCCTTCACCCGGTCGGTGTCGAACTTCGTATCCCAGTTCTCGATCCGGCGGGTCGGGTCGGTAGCCATTGTGCTCACCTCCTTTCTCGTGAGCTGGTGGTCGCGGGGCAGGCGTGACTACCGCGGGCGGCCGCCGGCGCAGTCCGCCGGTCCAGGCCCGGGCCGTCGGGCTGCCTGCCCGTCCGGCGACCGCCAAGGTCGTTACCAGGTTGTCAAAGAGCTTTCCGGTCCCGACTTACATACGCCGCACCCCTCCGTTTCGAGCCACCCCCGACCAGCGCGAGCAACGCTATCACCTGCAGGGTTTCCCGCAGCCGCCGCGTCGGCCGCGGCACCGGCCGCAGGAACTCCTCCACCGACGGCGCGACCCCGGCGTGGGCCAGCTCCTCGAACCGGTCAACCAGCTTGATTTCGCGCGGGGTGTAGCCGTCCACACGGTGCTTGGTCATTCCTCCACCTCCATTACACAGACCCGGTCTACCTCGGCCCGAAAGTCTCTGCCGCCAGCCCGGCCAGCTCCTGCCGCAGCCGCGCCCGGGCGCGGACAAGGGCGTGGCGCACGCCCGCCGGGGTCCGGCCCAGCCGTCCGGCGATTTCGTCCTGGCTGTAACCCGCGAACCAGAAGAGCCGCACGACTTCCCGCTGGGCCGGCGGCAGCCGGTCCACCGCCGCCCTGACCCTGGCGCCGAGCTCGCGCCGGGCATATTCCTCGGCCGGGCCGGACCCGGTCGGCTCTCTCGTTTCGGGCAGCGCGTCGAGACTGCAGGAGCGGCGGGCTCTGCGCGAGCGCGCGCGGACGCAATCCCGCGCCCGGTTCGCGCAGATGCGATGCACCCACGTCCTGAACGACGCGGTGGCCGGGTCAAACCCGGCCAGGTGCTCGCAGACCGCTTCCATTGTCTCGAGGACCACCACGCGGGCGTCGTACGAGTCGCGGGTGATGCGCCAGGCCAGCGACAACAACTCGGGCTCGTACCTGAGGTAGACTGCCTCGTACCAATCGTCCTTCCCGTGAAGGACCCCTTGGACCAGTTGCGCATCGGTCAGGGCAGAAGGTCCTGTCTTGGCCATCGCGCACCTCCTGACCGCAGGAGAACCTGCGCTCCTGTTCGCTCGGAACAGGCAAGGACCAACTCGACCGTAACTCGAATGACGGCCGGCCCCGGGACGGACCCCCGGCCCGGTCCCCGTCGGGCTGCCGGCCGGCCGCCGGACATTCCAAGCAGTTCTGGCCCTCGTGACATTATACCCCCGCCGGGCGGGCAATGGTATCCACATCTTGTGCGCGGAGGCTGAAAACGTCAACCAGGATTCTGCGCAGGACGCGCGGGTCCAGGCCGCGGCCGACCCAGCGCTGCCAGACCAGCCGGACTTCGTTCTGGCCGGACGCGCCCTCGCGCCGGCGCAGGCACTTGTCCACGGCCAGCGCGAAGCCGAAGTAGTAGGCGTAGTGGATACAGCTCACGCCCAGTCCGGACAGCACCTGGCGGACCAGGACGCGGGTCGCATCCGCCCGTCGGGCGGCGATGGTGTAGCGCTCGAGCTGCTCGGTCGCCGTCACCTTGCGCGACCGGGTCGCCCGTCCCAGGGCCAGCTTCTCGGCGTACTTCTCAACACTCCGCGGCAGTTCCTGTGCCATCGTCCACCTCCGTTTCGTCGAGCCTCGCGCCCAGCGCCGCGCCGATTCGCGCCAGCACCCGGCCGCTCAGCCCCCGCTTGAACCACTTCATCACTACCCGCTTGGTCTGCCGCGAAAAGTCCGGAAACGCTCCCGGCTCGTGCCGCAACAGCCGCTCCCGCCTCAGGCTCAACTCAAGCTCCCGGGCAAAGGCGAGGTAGAACTCAAACCGCTCCTCGTCAGCCCCGCTGCGCCGGACCAGG
Source organism: Caldifarciminota bacterium (assembly GCA_016935775.1). Classification (GTDB taxonomy): domain Bacteria; phylum Hydrothermota; class Tepidihabitantia; order Tepidihabitantales; family Tepidihabitantaceae; genus DSBX01. The sequence goes on along the minus strand of JAFGQF010000190.1, from coordinate 617 downwards.
CCCGCAAGCCAGTCCTCGTGGCCGGACCCGAACCTACCCGGCGTCCGATGCCTGCGCTCCGACATTGGCGGCCTCCCTGGGCAAAGCCAGCCGACGGCACGACTCCCGCAGCAGCATTTGCAGAACTCTCGGGATCAGCTTGAACCCCTCCCAGCGGCGCAACAGCAACTCCAACTCGAAAGCCAGGTCCCAGCCCTGCCGGTTGACCAGCACCGCGGCCAGCTCGCGCAGAAACCACTGATACTGCAGCAGCCGGTTGCGCGGCTCCCTGATACAGGCCACGTGGGGTGCGGCAATCTCGACCAGCACCGCCTCGCACAACTTCGGGTCAAGCTCATACACCGCCAGGTTCACGTCGCCCCGGCGGATGGCGGACAGCAGGTACCGGGTGCTGGGCATCAAGTCCAAGGATTGCATCATCTTCGTATCCTCAACTACATATACGCCGCAGCCCCCTGAAATGAGCCACCCCGGCCTGGAGCCGATTTTACCGCCCCCCGGGCCCTTCCCCCCACGGTTGCCCTCGCCCTTGCACCGGCCCTTGTACCCGTCCTTGCATCGGCCCTTGTACCCGTCCTTGCATCGGCCCTTGTACCCGTCCTTGCATCGGCCCTTGT
>JAFGQF010000031.1 GCA_016935775.1 Caldifarciminota bacterium | reverse complement strand
CGAGGTCGCGGCCGAGCCGGTCGGCGACGCCCTGGCCGTAGTGGCTCGGCCGGCGCATCCCGACAACCGCGACCGCCAGCCGGTCGTCGGGCAGCACCCGGCCGCGGGCGAACAGCACCGGCGGCATCCGGGCCAGCTCGCGCAGGGACGCCGGGTAGCCGTCGTCCCCCGGGGTCAGGGTGCTCGCGCCCAGCTCGCGGCAGCGCGCGAGCGCCTGTTCGAATTCCGGCCCGGGCTTGAAACCCCGGATGGCCGCGGCCAGCGGCTCGTCGATTCCCGGGACTTCGAGCAGCTCGGCCCGCTTCGCTGCGAACACCACCGCCGCGCCGCCAAAACGTTCCAGCAGGTTGGCGAGCCTCGTCCCGGTCATCCGCGGAACCGCGGCCAGACCGGCCAGTTGCTCGTCGAAACCGGCCATCAATCCGCGGCCGGGACCGGCCCGGGAAAGTTCCGCTCGATCTCCCGGCGCAGGTCTTCGATGCCCGCGCCGGTCAGCGCCGACACCCGGCAGGCCGGCTCGACCGGGTCGAAGCCGGCGTCGGGCACGAGGTCAATCTTGTTCAGCGCGACGACGCTCGGCCGTTCGAGGATTGCCGGGTTGTACTGCCCGACCTCGGCCTGCAGTTGCTCGAGATCCTGCCCCGGCGTGCCCGCGGCCAGGTCGACCACGTAGACGAGCATCCTGGTGCGCTCGATGTGGCGCAGGAACCGCAGCCCCAGGCCACGGCCGGCGTGCGCGCCCTCGATGATGCCGGGCAGGTCGGCGATGGTGTAGCGCAGGTCGCGGGTGGTCATCACCCCGAGGTTCGGGGTCAGGGTCGTGAACGGGTAGCCGGCGACCCTGGGGTTGGCCCGGGTCAGGGCCCGCAGCAGCGTGGACTTGCCCGCGTTGGGCAGGCCGACGAAGCCGATGTCGGCCACCAGCCTCAGCACCAGCCTGAGTTCCAGCTCTTCGCCCTCGGTGCCGGGCTCGGCGTGGCGCGGTGCCTGGTTGACGGAGGTGGCGAACCGGGCATTGCCCCGGCCGCCCTTGCCGCCCCGGGCGACGGGCAACTCCTGGCCGTGAACCAGCACCTCACCCAGCCTGCGGCCGCTTCGGGCGTCGTACGCGTCGGTTCCGAGCGGCACCGGCAGGACCACGTCCGCCCCGTTGCGGCCGTGCTTGTCCTTGCCCATCCCGTGCTGGCCGCGACCGGCCTGGTAGGAGCGTCGGAACTCGAAATCCGCCAGGGTCTGCAGGTTCTCGCGCCCGACCAGCCGAACCGAGCCGCCGTCGCCGCCGTCGCCGCCGTCCGGCCCGCCCCGGGGCACGTACTTCTCGCGCCGGAACGAAACGCAGCCGCGGCCGCCGTCACCGGCCCGGACCCGGATGACCGCCTCGTCGACGAACCGCACCGGTTACCGGCGGGTCTTGCGCGGTCCGCACTTCTTGCGGAGCGCGGCCTCGACCGGCGCGGGGACGAAGCAGGCGAGCTCGCCGCCCATCCCGGCCAGCTCCCGGACCAGCGAGGAACTCAGGTAGAAGTAGCGCTCCGAGGGCACGAAGAATATCGTCTCCACCTTCGGCGCGAGCTTGCGGTTGGTCATCGCCATCTGGAACTCGTAGTCGAAGTCCATCACCGCCCGCAGGCCCCGGACCACGGCGCAGGCCCGCTCGTCGCGGACGAAGTCCACCAGCAGGCCCCGGAACCCCTTGACCTCGACGTTGTCGATTCCCGCCGTCACCGCGCGGGCGAGCGCGATCCGCTCGCGCAGGGTGAAGAGCGGCCGCTTGTCGCGCCGCTCGGCCACGCCGACTATCACCCGGTCGAACAGCCGGGCCGCCCGTTGCACCACGTCCAGGTGCCCGAGCGTCACCGGGTCAAAACTGCCCGCGTAGACCGCGATTCGCTGCTGCCGCTTCTCATTCACTCTTCCTCCTCAGGAACGTGACCATGCTCTCGCCGTACCGGCCCTGCCTTGCGACCTCCCAGGCGTCGTCCGGCGCGGGCGGTTCGAGACGGTGGTGCTCGACCACCGCCAGTCCGCCCGGCGACAGGGTCTCCTCCCGGGCCAGCGCCTCAAGCGTCTGTTCCACCAGGCCGAGCCGGTAGGGCGGGTCGGCCAGCACGATGTCGAACCGGGCCGGCCCGAGCCGGTGCAGCGCCCGGAACACGTCGCCCCGCACCACCGCCGCGCACTCCAGCCCGGCGACGTTGGCCCGCAGGAACCGGGCCACCGCCGCGCTCGACTCGACGAACACCGCCTCGGCCGCGCCGCGCGACAGCGCCTCGAGCCCGAGCGCGCCGCCGCCCGCGAACAGGTCCGCCACCCGGGCACCGGCCACCGCCCGGCCGAGCGCGTTGAAGATCGCCAGCCGGGTGATGTCCTTCGTCGGCCGCAGGCCCGAGCGCGGGTAACGCAGCTCGCGACCTTTCAGCCGGCCCGACCGGATTCGCACCCGTGGACTATATTGCCGGTCGGCGGATGAGTCAATCCGGGGCCGGCCGGCCGGGCTTGACAGGTGTCGTCATTCGGTATAGAATGACGCGTCACGCCACAATCGGAGAGGAGCCGACAGGAAGTGAAACCCGAATTCAAGGACGTCTGGCAGGCGGACCCGGAAATCCTCGGCATCCTGCGCGGCGCGGCCGACCTCGAGACCGCGCGGGCCCGGCTGTTCGGCTACCTGAACCGCAGGAAACAGGAACTCTACAACCAGGAACTGAAAGTCCACGCGCTCGAGTGGGCGACACTGCTGCGCGGGCTGCAGGTGCTGAAACAGGTCATCTCGCGCCGCAACGAGCGGGTCGCCGGGTTCAGCGCGCTCGAGGTGCTCCACGCCGCGGCCCGGGGCGAGCGGCCGGCAGTCGCGGTCGGCCCGGGGTTCCTCGAGGAGTTCCGCCACCTGTTCCTGACGATCAGCGGCCGCTCCGGGCTCTACACCGACATCCCGACCGCCCACGCGGTGCCGCCGGTGCGGCTGCGCGGCCGCGAGGCCGCGCTCGCCCGCTCCGACAAGCTCGACCGGCTCGCCGAGTACGCCGAGGAGCGCATCCGCCGCTACCCGACCGGGCTCGACCCGGCGGTCGTCCGCCGGCGCGCGGCCAACCGCCGCCGCATTCTCGCCGCGCTCGGCGGCGGCGACTCCGACTGGGACGACCATCGCTGGCACCTGCGCCACGTAATCCGCGACTCGGAAACCCTCGGCCGCTGCGTGCAACTGACCGGCGCCGAGCGCGCGGCAATCGACCTCGCGGTGCGCGAGCGCGTGCCGTTCGGGGTGACGCCCTGGTACGCGGCGCTGATGGACGAGGAGCCGGGCCGCGAGCGCGACCACTCGGTGCGCGCCCAGGTCATACCGTCCCGGTTCTACGTCGAGCACCTGGCCCGCGCCCGCGCGTCGGGCGAGCACTCGCTCGACTTCATGCAGGAACACGACACCTCGCCGGTTGACCTCGTGACGCGGCGCTACCCGCACATCGCCATCCTCAAACCGGTCAACACCTGCGCCCAGGTCTGCGTCTACTGCCAACGCAACTGGGAGATCGCCCAGCCGATGGACCCGGACGCGACCGCCGGTCCGGGCCGGCTCGAAACCGCGCTCCGCTGGTTCGAGGAGCACCCGGCGGTGTTCGAGGTGCTCGTCACCGGCGGCGACCCGCTGGTCGCCGGCACCGGCTTCATCGAACGGCTGCTCGGCCGGCTCGCCCGCATCCCCCACATCCGGCGCATCCGCATCGGCTCGCGGGTCTTCGTCACGGTTCCCCAGCGGGTCAGCGACCGGCTGGCCGACGCCGTCGCCCGGTTCCACCAGCCCGGCCGGCGCGAGGTCTGCCTCGTGACCCACGTGCAGCACGTCTACGAGGTCACGCCCGAGACGGTCGAGGCGGTGCAGCAGTTCCGCCGGCGCGGCATCGCCGTCTACAACCAGATGGTCTTCACGCGCGAGAACAGCCGCCGGTTCGAAGCCACCGCCCTGCGCCGGCTGCTGCGGCTGGCGGGCGTGGACCCGTACTACACCTTCAACACCAAGGGCAAGGAAGAGACGCAGGACTTCCGCGTGCCGATCGCCCGGCTGCGCCAGGAACAGAAGGAAGAGGCGCGGATAATGCCCGGGCTGGTACGCGCCGACGAGGCGGTCTTCAACGTGCCCGGGATGGGCAAGAACTACCTGCGCGGCATCCAGCACCACATGGTGATAATGGTCCTGCCCGACGGCCGCCGGGTCTACGAGTTCCACCCCTGGGAAAAGCGCATCCGGCTGGCGCCGACCCACGTCGAGACCGACGTCTCGATCTGGGACTACCTCGGCTGGCTCAAGTCCCGGGGCGAGAACCTGAAGGACTACCGCAGCATCTGGTACTACTACTAGCCGTCGGGCGGCGCTGAAACGGGCGGGGCCTTGCGGCCCCGCCCTTCGTTTCTTCCCGCCGGCGCTAGCGGTCGCTCTTCTTCAGGTCCCGGCGCAGTTCCTCGAGCTGCTGCTCGAGCTGCGCCTTCAAACTCTCCAGTTCCGCGCGCAGCTCCTCGAGCTCCTCGTGCAGTTCGGCCTGTTCCAGGACCTTCACCTTGACACGCTCGACCCCGGGGCCGACCCTGTCCAGAGCCCGGGCGGCGTGCCGGAGCGCGTCCCGCGGCAGTTCGAACAGGCCGTGGTCCTCCCGGTGGTCGGCGGCCCCGGCCGCCGCGCGCTCGCCCAGCGTCACCTCGAGCCGGGCATCCTTGCCCCGGCGCCGGACCAGTGCCTTGACGGTCTTCTCGGGACGCCCGCGGATGGCGTGGCGCAGGTCGTCCGGGTCGTCGGTCCGGACGCCGTCAAACTCGAGCACGATGTCGCCCTTCAGGAAACCGGCCCGGGCCGCGGGCGACTCCTCGACCACGTCCCTTATCAGCACCCCGTGGTCGAGGTCGAGCGCGACCAAGAGCGCCTCGTCCAACTCGCCGGGATACACCCCGAGCCAGCCGCGCTTCGGAAGCTCGGGCGGCTCTTCGGCCGCGACCGCCGCCAGCAGCGGCAGCGCCAGCACCAGCAGTAAGATATGTCTACTCAATCAAACCACCTCCTCTCATTCCGTCTTCTCGCGCGCCGGGGCGGTCAGGCTGTCGCCGGTCGAGTCCGGGCCGATGTCGAAATCGGTCCAGGCCCCGGTGAGGCGGATCTGCGGGCCGCCCCGGCCCGCGCTCCCGCTAACCACCTGCTCGTTGCCGTGGTCGCGCACTTCGACCGGCAGCCCGCACCGGACCAGCCCCTCGAACACCCGGCCGCCCAGCCGGAACGGCATCGTCCTGGCCAGGTTCAACCGCACCCGGCTCAGCTCGGCCTGGACATCGAGCTCGGCCAGCCCGGTGTCCTCGACCCAGGCCTCGACCTCGCCGAAACGGTTGACCAGCGCCACCTGGCCGCGGCTGTCGCGCGTCACGATCCGGCCCATCACGTTGGCCAGCCGCACCTCGCCGTCGAGCCCGGTACCCTCGACATCGCCATAGCAGTTGTCAACCCGGGCGCGCGACTCCACGCCGTCGAGGTAGACGTTGCCGTAGCTGTTGGTGACCTGCAGCCCGCCGTCGTTGGCGGCAATCTCGACGTCACCGTGCCGGCTCAGGACCCGGCTGTCGCGGCAGCCGGCCAGCGCGACGTCGCCGAAGCTGTTCTCTACCCGGCACCCGGCCCGGAGATTGCGGCAGGTCACGTCGCCGAACTGGTTGGCCACCTCAAGCCGCGCCCGCGCGGGCAGCACGAGCGCCAGGTCCACCTCCCAGCTCAGCTCGGCCGAAGGCTCGGGCAGTTCCGGGTACAGCACCGAGACGAAGACCGTCTCGGCCCAGGAGGCAAGGCTCAGCTCGATGTCACGGCCGAAGGCGCGGCCCGCGGCCCGGTCGCTGCCCTCCACCCGCACCCGCGCCTCGACCGCCAGGGTGTCGCGGCCCGGCTCGCCGTCGGCGGTGATGCTGCCGTAGCGGTGGCCGACGATGACGGTCCAGCCCGGCGGGCACCAGGCCTCGTTGACAACGGCCCGCTCGAACGGCACGGCGCCGGCCACTGCGGCCAGCAGCAACGCTAGCAGGCCGGCCCGCAGCCCGCGGCTCTTCCGGCTCGGGGCATTCGCCATTCGCCATTGGCCCTGGTCACTCGCCATTCGCCACTCGCCATTCGCCATTGGTCAGTATCCTCCGGACACCATCCGGTCCATCGCGTCTGACCTGGACTGGTGCGCCCGGTAGAGCGCCATCCGCACCCGGGTGTTGCCCGGGTTCTCGTCCAGCGCCGTCCGGATTTCATCGAGCGCGGCGTCAATCCCGCGCAGGTAGTCGTCGTACTGCTCGCCCAGCTCGCGGGCGGCTTCGGGCGCGGCGGTCGCGACCGCGGCGAGCCGGTCCTGCCGGTCCGGTCCCGGCCGGCCCAGGAAGACGACCGCGACCAGGGTGGCCGCGACCGCGGCCGCACCGGCCCATATCCAGGCCTGCCGCAGCCGGCGTTCGGGCATCACCCGGCGCCGGATGGCGCGCCAGGTCTCGGGCGACGGTTCCAGCTGCTCCAGTTCCATCGCCGCGGTCCGCACCGCGGCCAGTTCGGCCAGCACCCGGCGGCAGTCCGGGCAGGTGTCCAGGTGGCGTTCCACCTCCTGCGCGGTCCCGGGTTCAAGCTCGTTGTCGAGCAGTTCGCTCAGCAGTTCAGGACGGAGATGTTCCGTAACAGGCTCCTTTCATCTCGGCTCGCGCCGGCAATCACGCTCGCCATGCCCGGTCCTTGACATATGGCGTCAGCAGCTCGCGCATCCGGGCCCGCGCCCGGTGCAGCTGGGACTTGCTGGCGCCCTCGGAAATACCCAGTATCTCGGCGATCTCGGCGTGCTTCAGCCCCTGGATGTCGTGCAGCACGAACACCTTGCGGTAACCCTCGGGCAGCTTCGGTATCGTTCCCTCGATCAGGTGCTTGAGATTCGACGGCCCGGCCGCGACCTCGCCGACCTCCTCGATCGGCACGGTCTGCCGCCGCTTGCGCTTGCGCAGGAAATCGAGCGCGGTGTTGACGGTGATGCGGTAGATCCAGGTCGAAACCGCGGCGTCGCCGCGAAAATCCTGCATCTTCCGGAAGACCTTGACGAACACGTCCTGGGTTATGTCCTCGGCGTCGGGCCGGTTGCGCACGAACCGGTAGGCGGTGGAGAACACCCGGGCCCGGTGGGTCCGGTACAGTTCTTCGAACGGCTCGACCTCGCGGCCGGACTCGCCGGTCCTCGTTTCGGCCGGGACGCCCGGGCTGCGGGCCAGTGGGCCCGTCGCTTCGACTGCGCCAAGTGCTCCTGTCAAAGGCTTCTCTGTAGCTTTCGACGCTCCGGGGCCGGAATGGTTGTCCGGCGCCCGGTTTTCGCCCGGCTGGTGCTTTGACATCTGGCTTCACGCAAGCATACTGGTGACGGCAGCTTACGCAAGAACACACCCGATGGAGGAACGATGAAGACCACCGTCCTGATGCTGGCAGCGCTCGCGGCCACCCCGGGCGCCGCCGAGTTCACCGTCCGCGAAACCCCCGAGCCCCACATCGCGGGCCGGGCAATCGTCGAGCTCGTCCCCGAACTGCGCGGCCGGGTCCGCCTGTCCGAGGCCGACGGCATCGCCTTCTTCGGCGTGCCCGCGCTCGACGAAATCAGCGTCCGCCGGGGCATAGAAGAGGTCGCCCCGCTGATGCGCCATCCCGAACTGTCCGAGGTCGCCCGCCGGTACGGCTGCGACCTGCAGTACCTGGTCCGGTTTTCCGAGGACCGGGAAGTCGCGCCGGTCCTGGCCGACTACCTGGCCTCGGGCCTCGTTACCGACGCCTGCCCGGATGCCTGGCTCGAACTCACCGAGGTGCCGAACGACTCGTTCTACGGAAACCAGTGGCACCTCGAGCGAATCGGCGCGCCAATCGCCTGGAACATCCACAAGGGCGACAGCGCGGTCCTAATCGGCGTGCTCGACGACGGCTGCGAATGGCACCACCCCGACATCGAACCCAACCTCTGGGTCAACCACCCCGAGGACGCGAACGGCAACGGTCGCTTCGACAGCCTCGACTACCCGGAAGGCGACGTCGACGGCATGGACCAAGACGGCAACGGCTACGCCGACGACGTCATCGGCTTCGACCTCGCCGGCGGCGACCCCAACCCGGTGCCCTTCGTCTACACCGACGACCACGGCACCCACTGCTGGGGCATCGCCAACGCCGTGACCGACAACGACCGGGGCGTCGCGGCCCCGCCCTGGAACTGCCGCAGCTTCGCCTTCCGCTGCGGCGGGCTCGGCGGCATCAGCCTGTCCGCGGCCATCGCCGGCATCTACTACGTAGTACCCCTGGGCGGTTTCGTCATCTCGATGAGCTTCGGCGGCTACTCGCAGTATACGCCGATGCGCGACGCCTGCCAGTATGCCTGGGACTCGGGCTGCATCCTCGTCGGCGGCGCGGGCAACGACGGCACCACCAACCGCTTCTACCCGGCCGACTACCCATCGGTCATCTCGGTCGCCGCCTCCGGCCCCGCCGACCTCAAGACCTCCTGGTCCAACTACGGTGACTGGATAGAAATCACCGCGCCCGGCTCCGGCATCTACGCCACCGTCACCCGGCACGCCTACGGTACCAAGGACGGCACCTCGATGGCCACCCCGCTTGTCGCCGGGGTCGCAGCCTGGATCAAGTCCGCCTTCCCGACGATGAACAACGCCCAGGTCTGCAGCCTGATGTATCAGGCGGCCGAGCCGATGCCCGACCCGCTGTACGCGCAGGGCAAGCTCGGGGCGGGCCGGGTTTCGATGGCCAACGTGGTTTTGCCTCTCTACTACTGCGACCTCAGGCTCACCGACTGGCGGTTCAACGACGCCTCGGGCAACTCAAACGGCCGGCCCGACCCGGGCGAGACCGCGGCGCTCATCGCCACCTACTTCAACACCGCCGGCTGGCAGAACGCCACCTCGATCACCGCGACGCTGACCTGCGCGACCCCCGAGGTCGAAATCCTCAAGGGCACGGCCGGCTTCCCCAACATCCCGGCCGGCTCGGGCGCCAACTGCTCGAACGACTCGTTCGTGGTGCGGGTGCCGGCCTCGATGCCGCCGCAGGAGCTGGAGTTCCGGCTGACGGTGGCGGCGACGCCGAACCCGGCGTACCCGGACACCAGT